>NZ_CP026516.1:0-157500 GCF_002953415.1 Deinococcus sp. NW-56
GTGCGCCTTATCACGCAGGAAATCTGGGCGGACGTGCTGGGGTACGTCCGCAAAAACATCTCGGAAGTCGAGTACCACACCTGGTTCGCGCCCATGAAGAATCTGGGCGTGCAAGGCGGCTCGCTGGTGCTGGGGGTCCGCAACTCCTTCGCGCAGGAATACGTGCGGCGGCAGTACCAGGTGCTGCTGGAAGACGCCCTGCGCGACCTGGGCGCGGAGAATCCACAGGTCACCTTTCAGGTCCTGCCCGCCGTGCAGGAGGCGATGATCCTGCCGCAGGACCCGCCCCCGCCGCGCCCTGGCCCGGCCGGACGCTCGGCGCCGGACCCCGCCCCCGCCGAGAACCGCAAGTCCCTGAACCCCAAGTACACCTTCGAGAATTTCGTGGTCGGCCCCAACAACAACCTCGCGCACGCGGCGGCGCTCGCCGTGGCCGAGTCGCCCGGCAAGGCGTACAACCCCCTCTTCATCTACGGGGACGTCGGCCTGGGCAAGACCCACCTGATGCACGCGGTGGGGCACTACATGGCCGAGCGCTTCCCCGACAAGCGCATCGAATACGTCTCGACCGAGTCCTTTACCAACGACCTGATCAACGCGATTCGCGACGACAAGATGACGCAGTTTCGCAACCGCTACCGCTCGGTGGACCTGCTGCTCGTGGACGACATCCAGTTTCTGGCGGGCAAGGAGCGTACGCAAGAAGAGTTCTTCCACACCTTCAACGCGCTCTACGAGAACCACAAGCAGATCATCCTGAGTTCGGACCGGCCTCCCAAGGACATCCAGACGCTCGAAGGCCGGTTGCGCAGCCGCTTCGAGTGGGGCCTGATCACCGACATCCAGTCCCCCGAGTTCGAGACGCGGGTGGCGATCCTGAAGATGAACGCCGAGCAGAGCCACACGGCCATCCCGCAGGAGGTGCTCGAACTCATCGCGCGGCAGGTCACCAGCAACATCCGCGAGCTGGAGGGGGCACTTGTGCGGGTGGTCGCCTACGCCAGCCTCAACAACGTGCCCCTGTCGCGCGTGGTGGCGGCCAAGGCCCTCAGCAACGTCTTCGCGCCGCAAGAGGTCAAGGTCGAGATGATCGATGTCCTCAAGGCGACGGCCGCCCACTTCGGCCTCTCGGCCGACCAGGTGCGCGGCTCGGGCCGTGCCCGCGAGGTCGTCGTGCCCCGGCAGATTGCCATGTACCTCGTGCGCGACCTGACCGGGCACTCGCTGCCGGAAATCGGGCAGTTCTTCGGCCGCGACCACTCCACCGTCATGCACGCCGTCTCCAAGGTGACCGAACAGATGGGCAAGGACGTAGAGCTGACTGCCGCCGTCCAGACCCTGCGGGGCCAGCTAAAGGATGTGGAAGATGAGCGAAAAGGGGCGTAATCTCATGATCGGTTACGCCCCTTGGCAAATAAGTTCCAAATTTCGTTCCAAAAGGGTGTGCCACCTTTCACGATCTGTGGACAACATTGTGGATAACCCCCAGAACCTGTGGATAAGTCGCCGTTTTCTGTGGATAAAATTGTGGATAAGTGGGGTAGTTTTCCACAGGGGGAAAGAGCCTGTGGAAAACCCCCCGAGTTATCCACAGGTTATCCACAGGTTTTCGAGTTTTCCACAGGTTGCTTGTGGATAACTTTTCCGCGCTGGGCGCACTTCCAGATGAGTTTTCCACAATATCCACAGGCCCTACTACTACTACTACTGGTTTTTAAATTACTAGAAGACAGAAAAAGATAGACCCCTCCAGGGGGAAAGGTGGACGATGAGAGCACACGTCACCAAAAAGATTCTCAGTGAAGGCCTGGGCCTGCTGGAACGGGTCATCCCCAGCCGCAGCAGCAATCCGCTGCTCACGTCCCTGAAGGTCGAGGCGAGCGCCGAGGGCCTGACCCTCAGCGGGACCAACCTCGAAATCGACCTGTCGTGCTTCGTGCCCGCCGAGGTGCAGGAGCCGCAGAACCTCGTGGTGCCCGCGCACCTGTTCGCGCAGATCGTGCGGAACCTGGGGGGTGAACTCGTCGAGCTGGAACTCGCGGGCAACGAACTCGCCGTGCGGGCAGGTGGCAGCGATTTCAAGCTTCAGATCGGGGACTTCGACGCGTACCCGCCGCTGTCGTTCCCGACCCATGCCGACGTGAGCCTCGATGCCGCCGAGCTGTCGCGGGCGCTGGGCAGCGTGCGCTACGCGGCGAGCAACGAAGCCTTTCAGGCCGTCTTCCGGGGCATCAAGCTGGAGCACCGGCAGGAATCGGCCCGCGTGGTCGCCTCGGACGGGTACCGGGTGGCCCTGCGTGACTTTCCAGCCAACGGGGATGGCCGCAACCTGATCATCCCCGCCCGCAGCGCCGACGAGCTGATCCGGGTTCTCAAGGACGGCGAGGCCCGCTTCACCTACGGCGAGGGCATGCTCAGCGTGACGACCGAACGGGTGCGGATGAATCTCAAGCTGCTTGACGGCGAGTTCCCGGACTATGAGCGGGTCATTCCGAAGGACATCCGCCTGCAGGTGACCCTGCCCGCCACCGCCCTCAAGGAGGCCGTGGGCCGCGTGGCTGTCCTGGCCGACAAAAACGCCAACAACCGGGTCGAGTTCCTCGTCTCCGAGGGCAAGTTGCGCCTCGCCGCCGAGGGCGACTACGGCCGCGCCCAGGACACCCTCGACGTGGTGCAGGGCGGGATGGAACCCGCCATGAGCCTCGCGTTCAACGCCCGGCACGTGCTCGATGCCCTGGGGCCAATTGAGGGGGAAGCTGAACTCCTCTTCTCGGGCTCTACAAGCCCCGCCATCTTCCGCGCGAGTGGGGGGGGCGGGTACATGGCGGTCATGGTCACGCTGCGCGTTTAAGGGGCCTCTGCGGGGCGGCACGGGGCATTCCCCGAGTGCCGCCCCGCCCCCACCCGAGTCCCTCGACCCGTCAGCCGTATAGTGTCAGCGATACACCTTCCCCCAGCAGGGGAAGTGCAGGCCAGGAGGTCCCAGCATGAACATCGAGAAAGTGATCGCCCGTGAAGTGCTCGACTCGCGCGGCAACCCGACGGTGGAAGCCGAAGTGCACCTCGACAGCGGCTTTTCAGGCCGCGCCATCGTGCCCTCGGGGGCCAGCACGGGCACCCACGAGGCCCTCGAACTGCGTGACGGCGGCGACCGCTACGGCGGCAAGGGCGTGTTGAAGGCCGTGCAGAACGTGAACGAGGCCCTCGGTCCCGCCGTGGTGGGCCTCGACGCCTCCGAGCAGGGCGCTGTGGACGCCGCGCTGATGGCGGTGGACGGCACCCCCAACAAGGGCCAGATGGGGGGAAACGCGATCCTGGCGGTCAGCCTCGCGACCGCGCGGGCCGCTGCCGCTGAACTCGACGTGCCCCTGTACCGCTACCTCGGCGGCAGCAACGCCAAGACGCTCCCGGTCCCGATGATGAACCTGATCAACGGCGGGGCACACGCCGACAACTCGGTGGACTTTCAGGAGTTCATGGTGATGCCCGTCGGGGCGCCCTCCTTCCGCGAGGCGCTGCGCTACGGCGCCGAAACCTTCCACACGCTGAAAAAGGTGCTCTCGTCGCGCGGCTACAACACCAACGTGGGCGACGAGGGTGGCTTTGCCCCTGACCTGAAAAGCAACGAGGAAGCCCTGCAAGTCCTGCTCGAAGCCATCGAGAAGGCGGGCTACGAGCCGGGCAAGGACATCGCCATCGCGCTGGACCCCGCCGTGACCGAGCTGTACAAGGACGGCCAGTACCACCTGGAAAGTGAGGGGCGTACGCTCTCGACCGCCGAGATGGTGGATTTCTGGGCGGACTGGAGCTCGCGCTACCCCATCGTCTCCATCGAGGACGGTCTCGCGGAAGACGACTGGGACGGCTGGCGGATGCTGACCGAGCGCATCGGGGACCGGGTGCAGCTCGTCGGGGACGACCTGTTCGTGACCAACCCCGAGCGTCTCGCGCGGGGCATCGAGACGAGCGTGGGCAACGCGATTCTGGTGAAGGTCAACCAGATCGGCTCCTTGACCGAGTCGATGGACGCCATCGAACTCGCCAAGCGCAGCCGCTACGGGACCATCATCAGCCACCGCTCCGGCGAGTCGGAAGACGCCTTCATCGCGGACCTCGCCGTCGCCACGAACGCCGGACAGATCAAGACCGGCTCGGCCAGCCGCTCGGACCGCATCGCCAAGTACAACCAGCTTTTGCGGATCGAGGACGCGCTCGGAAGCTCGGCCGTGTACCTCGGCCGCAGGGCGTTGAGGTAACCCGCAGTCCAGCGCTGGGGATCAGGTCTCAGGAAGTGCCCTCCCCTGACGCCTGATCCCCCGACGCTTCACCCCTGGAATTGATTCCAAGCCAGAAAGCAGGCAGCCATGAAACATTTCGACAGAGCCACCAAGATCGTCGCCACCATCGGCCCGGCGAGCCGCGATCCCGAGACGCTGGGGCGGATGATGGACGCGGGCCTGAACGTGGTCCGCATGAACTTCAGCCACGGCGACCCCGAGGACCACCGCCAGACGGTGCAGATGGTGCGCGAACTCGCCGCCGAGCGGGGGTTGACCATCGGCATCCTGCAGGATCTGCAAGGCCCCAAGATCCGGGTGGGCCGTTTCGCGGGGGGTCAGATCACGCTGGAGGCTGGGCAGCGCTTCACGATCACGATGGAGGACGTGGAGGGCAACGAGGAGCGCGTGGGCAGCACCTACAAGGGGCTGGCGCAGGACGTCTACCCCGGCCTGACCCTGCTGCTCGACGACGGCAACCTCGCCCTGCGGGTCGAGCACGTGCGGAACCACGACATCCAGACCACCGTGTTGATCGGCGGCGTCCTGAAGAACAACAAGGGCATCAACGTGCCGGGCGCCGACCTCTCAGTGCCTGCCCTGACCGAAAAGGACGTGCAGGACATGGAGTTCGGCGCCGCGCTGGGCGTGGACTGGGTGGCCCTGTCGTTCGTGCGCTCGCGTGACGACCTGCTGCTCGCCCGGCACTACCTCGCCCGCTTTGGCAGCCGCGCCAAGCTGATGGCGAAGATCGAGAAGCCGCAGGCGGTCGAACGCTTCGAGGACATCCTGCGCGAGGTCGACGGCATCATGGTCGCCCGCGGGGACCTCGGGGTGGAGATGCGCCCCGAGCAGGTGCCCACCATCCAGAAGCGCCTGATCCGCCTGTGCCGCGAGGCCGGGAAGCCCGTGATCACCGCCACCCAGATGCTGGAGAGCATGATCAACCTGCCCCGCCCCACCCGCGCCGAGGCGTCGGACGTGGCGAACGCGATCTACGACGGCACCGACGCCGTGATGCTCTCGGCGGAGTCGGCAGCGGGGCAGTACCCGGTCGAGGCGGTCAGCATGATGGACCGCATCGCCCGCGAGGCCGAGGCCAGCGAACACTACGAACTGCTTCAGCGGCAGATGATCGTGGAAACTGAACTCGCGCAGGACTCCATTGCCTTTGCGGCCTGCTCCATCGGGGAGAAGCTGGAAGCCCCGGCCATCGTGACCTTTACCAGCACGGGGGGCGCGGCGACGCGCGTCGCCAAGTACCGGCCCCGGCTCTCCATCCTGGCCCTGACCCCCAACGAGCAGACCCGCAACCAGCTTGCCCTGACCTGGGGCGTCTCGCCCATGCTCAGCGAGGACCCCCACGACACCGACGACATGGTCCGCATCGCCAACGACGAACTCCGGAAAAGCGGTCTGGCCGACGTGGGCGACCGTTACGTGATCACGGCGGGCGTGCCCTTCGGCGTGCGCGGCACCACCAACATGCTGCGCGTCGAGCGGCTGCGCGAGGAGGACCTGAGTACCCGGGTCTGACCCGTCGCCCCACCGTCATCCCACTGCCCCTGTCAAGCTGAAGCCAGGGGCAGCGGGATTTTTATCCACAGGGCGCGGGTTTTTCCACAGGGAGGGTGTGGATAACTCGGGACGGCTGGCCCTTGCGGCCTAGCCTTGCGGCAGCACCCGCACGAAGCGGTCCTTGCCCTTCTGAAGGACGAGGCCCCCCGCCGGAAGCTCCAGGGCCGCCTGGGGGTCGGTCAGCGTCTCGCCGTCCACCTTCAGGCCCCGGTTCTGGATCAGCTTCTTGGCCGCGCCGTTGCTGGGTTCCAAACCGGCGAGGACGGCCAGCCGCACGGCGCTGTAGTTTCCCTCCTCGCCCGCGAGGTCGGCGGGGACGGGCACGCTGGGGATGTCGTCGGGAATCGCGCCCTTCGCCACCGCCTTGAAGCGGGCTTCGGCGGCGTCCAGATCGGCCTCCGGGTGCAGCCAGCGCACGACCTCGCGGGCGAGTTCGCGGTGGGCGGCGACGGGGTGCCCGGCGAGAAGCTCCTGAATGCGGGCCTCGGGCAGGTCGGTCAGCAGGGTGAAGTAGTTCTCCAGCAGGGGGTCGGGCACCTTCATCAGCCCGGCGAACATGGCGTGCGGCTCGTCGGTCAGGCCGATGTAGTTGTCGAGGCTCTTGGACATCTTCTCGGTGCCGTCCAGCCCCACCAGGAGGGGCAGCGTCATCACGACCTGCGGTTCCTGCTCGTAGTCGCGTTGCAGGGCGCGGCCCACGAGGTTGTTGAACAGTTGGTCGGTGCCGCCGAGTTCCACGTCTGCCCGGAGGGCCACCGAGTCGTAGCCCTGGGTGAGCGGGTAGAGCAGCTCGTGCACGGCGATGGGCACGCCGCCCTCGAAGCGCTTCTTGAAGTCGTCGCGCTCCATGATGCGGGCCACCGTGTAGCGGCTCGCCAGCCGGATCACGTCGGCGTAGCCCATGGGTTCGAGCCACTCGCCGTTGAAGCGCAGCTCCAGCACCTCCGGGTCGCTCCGCAGAATCAGCCTGCACTGGTCGAGGTAGCTTTGCGCGTTGGCGCGGGTTTCTTCCAGCGTGAGGGGCGGGCGCGTCTTGGACTTGCCGGAGGGGTCCCCGATCATGGCGGTGAAGTCCCCGATCAGCATGATGACCCGGTGCCCGAGGTCCTGAAACTGCCGCATCTTGCGCAGGATGACCGCGTGCCCGAGGTGCAGGTCCGGGCGCGTGGGGTCGGCCCCCAGCTTGACGCGCAGCGGCGTGCCCGTTTCCAGGCTGCGGGTGAGCTTGCGGCGCAGGTCGTCCTCGGACACGAGGTCCACGACGCCGCGCTTCAGGACGGCGAGCTGTTCGTCTACGGGCAGGTTCTGGCGAATTTCATTCATGGGGACTCCAAAAGGAAAGGCGGCGCACTCGCTCTGTCGCAGGTGCGCCGCTTCGGGGTTGGATTTCAGGCTGTGACTGACCCTCCCACCTTAGCGGCGGGGTGGATATGCACGTCGGGTCAGACGCCTCATGCGGTGCAGCATAGCAAGCCGCACGGCCTCCCGTACTCTGTCCCCCGTGAAGACGATCCACGAGCTGCGGGCCACCTTTCCCCGCCCCGGTCGCCTGGAGTGGATCGGGCTGCGCGAGGCCCGCCGCGCCCCGGTGCGGAGTGTGCCGGGGGCCGAACTGCACCCCCTCGTCGGCCTGATCGGGGACCACGGCAAGCTGGCCCCGCCCCGGCTGCGGGCGCTGAGCGGCGAGCCGGGCGAGGGGGCGACCCCCAGCCAGACTCCGCCCATTCCCGGTGGCCCCGGACGGCGGCAGGTCACGCTGATTCAGGCCGAGCACCTGCCCGTGATTGGCGCCCTCGCGGGCCTGGAGACCGCCACGCCCGAGCAACTCCGCCGCAACCTCGTCGTGAGCGGTATTCCGCTCCTGGCGCTCAAGGAAGCCCGCTTCCGGGTGGGCGAGGTCGTGCTGGAGGGCACCGGGGAATGCCACCCCTGCTCGCGGATGGAGGAGACGCTGGGGGAGGGCGGTTACAACGCGGTGCGCGGGCACGGCGGGCTGACCGCGCGGGTCATTCAGGGCGGCGTGATCCGGGTGGGCGACGTGGTGGCCCCGCTGTGAGCCACCCCCCGCTGGACGCCCGGCTGGAGGCGGTCCTGTCGCTGATCCGAGCCGACACGCACGCCGATATCGGCTCCGACCACGCCCATCTGCCCATCCGCCTGATTCGGGAGGGCCGCATCGGGCGCGGCGTGATCGTCGAGCTGAATCCCGGTCCCCTGGCCCTCGCCCGGCGCAACGTGGCGAGGGCGCGGCTGGAGGGGGTGCTGGAGGTGCGCGAGGGTGACGGCTTCGGTCCCCTGGCCCCCGGCGAGGTGGAGAGCGCCAGCGTGACCGGCATGGGCGCGGGGACCATCGCGGGCATCCTGCGCCGGGCAGGAGAACGGCGGCCGCCTGCGTTGGTCCTCCAGCCCAACGATTCGCCCGCGCCCATTCGGACCTGGGCACGGGAGCACGGCTACCACCTGCGGGCCGAGCGCCTGATTCCGGGCTACTGGCCCTATCCGGTGCTGCGGCTGGAGCAGGCCGGGGGAGAGGACCCGGCCTATGCTGGGTTGCCCCTCCTCGCCGCCTTGCGCTACGGCCCCCACCTGCTGCGCGAAGGCTCCCCCGTACTACGACGCCAGGTCTGGAACGACGTGGTGCGCCTGACGCCGCTCGCCGCCCCTGGCCGCACCGCCCAGACCGAACTGGACACGGCGCGAGCCGCACTCGACGTGCTGAGCGAATCCGAGCAATAAAAAAGCCGCCTCATCGGGCGGTGATGCTGCAAACTATAGCTCGGTATGCATGGGTGGTCAAGACCCGGCAGGGCAGTCGCGGTGCCGCCTCTGTTGCATCTGTCCCATGACGCACGCCAGCAGGCTGATTTTCGGTTACCGGTGGCCCCTCCGGCCTCTGCTGCTGAGCGGCTGAGGTATACAGTCACCCGCCCTCTAAATTATGTTTTTAACAGAAAATATGCTAAGATATTCGCATGAAGACCGTTCCTCACACCCTGGAATTCGGCACGCATCGGCTGCCCGCCAGCGCGGACGGCCTGCTGCATGCCGCCACTGCCCTGACCGCCCTGGGCGTCCCGATGCCCGCAGACTGGGCGACCTTTGCCGCCGAGCACGACCTCGAAAGCCCCGAGCGCGACTTCGGCGCGGGGCCGGAAGCCACCCTGGACGCGGGCGAGTTCGCCCGGCTCGCCTTCACCCTGGACACCCCTGCGGCGCGGCGCTGGCGCAAGCGGGCACAGACGCTGCTGGCCCGCGCGATGACCGGCGACGTGCGCCTGGCCGCCGAGATCGCCGAGCGCAACGCCAATCCCGAGGCCCGGCGCTGGCTGGCCGCCCGGCTGGAGAGCACCGACGCCCGCCGCGAGCTGATGAGCACGGTCGCCCGCCACGGCGGCGAGGGCCGGGTGTACGGCCAACTCGGCTCCATCAGCAACCGCAGCGTGCTGGGCACCGACTCGGCCACCATCCGCCGCGAGCGAGGCGTGCGGCAGACCCGCGACGGCCTGCGCAGCGACGAACTGCTGCGCCTCGCCTACCTCGACACCGCTACCGCCCGCGCCATCGCCGAGGCGGGTGCCCACGGCAACGAGGCCATCCTTCGCGTTCACGAGGGAGTCGCCCGCCGCGAGCGCGACCTGTGGCGCGACTCGCCCCGCGCGAGCTGAAGTTCCGCTTACCCTCCGTACGCGTCCCTCCCACGGGGCGCGTGTTCTCATTGAGGTGGGGCAGATGGGGCGGGAGGGCTGGTCTAGAATGCCGCGCGTGCCGCCCCTGCGCCTGATACGAATTCCGGTTGAACAGTTAGAAGAACTGTTCAACTCGAGCAGACTGGTACAGCTCCGCAGGAGAGCGAGCAGGAACAGAACGGTTGCCGGGAAAGGAGTTCTCCCCTCGGCGCCTTCCCGAGGGGAGAACGGATTGGACGGCAACCGTATGACTCCCGCCCCGTGCGCCCCCTGGGGGGAAGCGGCATGACCCGGCCGGTGCCCGGCACGCGAGAGGTGGCTCCGGCCCGGCGGGGGGGAGGACCGCCCCGGACCCTGAACCGCGCGGTGCTGTCGGAGGTGCTGCGCTGGTACGCGGCGGGCGTGGCGCTGTTCCTGATCCTGCGGCTGACCGACATCCTCAGCACGAGCGTCGGGGCCTTCCTGACCTATGGAGCCACGCCGGGGCAGGCGCTGGCGGTGTTCGGGGCGCTGGCCCCCCACACGCTGAACGAGGCGCTGGTGCTCTCGGTGCCCTTCGCGGTGCTCCTGGCCTTCGGGCGGATGCAGGGGGACAGCGAACTCAAGGCAGCGGCGGCGGGGGGCGTGCGGCCCCTCTCGCTGGTGTGGCCGCTGGCGCTGCCCTTCGTGCTGGTGGCGGCGCTGGCCTACTGGAATGCGGGATACGTGGCTCCGGCGGGCCTGGCCCGCTTCGATGCGGCGTGGTACACGATCTACGGTGGCCCGCAGCCCACGCCCACCCAGGACAACTACACCTATGCCTCGGAAGACGGCCTCTTCTACGCCGGGCGTGTCCGCAACGAGGTGGGCGGCCCGGTCGCCGCGCTCGACGGGGTGCTGGTGCAGCGCGGCGACGAGACGGTCACGGCCACGGGCGGCACCTGGGACACGGCCGCGCAGACGTGGACGGTCACGGGCGCGTGGATCACCCGCCCCGGCCAGGACCCGCAGCCCGCACCCGGTCCCCTGGTCTTCCGGCAGACCGACCAGCCCCGGCCCCCGGCCCCCCCGCCCAGCAGGTCAGCACGCCCGAGCTGCGGGCGCGGCTGGCGAGCGGCGAGGGCACCCCGGAAGAGCGCCGGGTGGACGCGCACCAGCTCGCCGCGCGGGTGGCCGATCCCCTCACGGCGGTGATTTTCGCGCTGGCGGCGGGGGCGCTGGGGCTGCTGCTGCGCAACCGGGCGGCGGCGTTCGCGGCGGTGGTGGTCTTCGTGGCCCTCTTCTACGCGCTGTGGGCCACCGCACCGCAACTCGCGCGGGTGGGGGCGCTGCCGCCCACGTTCGCGGCGTGGCTGCCCAACCTGTTTTTCCTGCTGGTGGCGGGCGTGCTGGCCTGGAGGCTGCGGTGAAGCGCTTCGAGCGGTACGTGGTCGAGGAGATCCTGCCGCCCCTCGTCGGGGCGCTGCTGGCGATCATCCTGCTGCTGCTCCTGCTGCTGCTCGAAGAGGTCATCGCCCCGCTGCTCGCCAAGGGGGCCAGCGGGCTGCTCGTCGCGCGGCTGGTGGCGCTGAATATCCCGGAGGCGGTCGCGCTGGGGCTGCCCATCGCGCTGATGTTCGCCACCCTGCTGGGCCTTTCGCGCCTCGCCGCCGACTCGGAGATCAAGGCAGCGCTGGCGAGCGGGGTTCCGGCCTCGCGGCTCTTCCGGCCCGTGCTGACGCTGGCGGCAGTGGTGGCGGTGGTGGCGTTCGGACTCAACGAACTGGTGGTCACCCGCGCCCGTGTGCAGGCCCAGGGCGTGCAGCGCGAGATCGTGCTGGACAACCCCCGCGTGATCGGCCTGGGCGACCCCGGTCAACCGGGGCTGGTACTGCGCGACGCTCTCAACCGGGCGATCAGCGTGGGGCAGGCCCTGCCCGGCGGCGAGCTGCGCCACCTGCGAATCGTGACCATGCAGGCTGGACTGCCCCCCCGCGAGGTCATCACCGCCCGTGAGGGCCGCCTGCGCCCCGGCAGCAACGTGCTGGAGCTGACGGAAGGCCGCCGCGTCACCTTCGAGAACGGGCGGCCCGTGACGGTCCTCTCCTTCGCCCAGGGCACCCTGCCCGTGCAGGACGTGCAGGCGAGCTTTGACGGGTCGGGCGCGGCTCTGGCGCCCTTCTACCTCCCGCTGCCCGACCTGCTGGCCCGCACCGGGGCCTACCGCGCCCAGAACGTGCCCGCGCCCGCCGACTTCACGGCACTCTACCGCAAGTTCAGCGAGCCGCTGGCCGCGCTCGCGCTGGCCTTCTTCGCGGTCAGCCTCGCCGTGTACACCTTCCGCAGCGGCCTGAACCTGGGGTTGGTGTGGGCGCTGCTGCTGACCTTCGCCTATTACGCCACCTGGAGCGTGTTCAAGGTGATGGGCGAGAACGGCGCCGTGCCGCCCCTGCTCGCCGCCGCCGCGCCGGACATGATCGCGGTGCTGGCGGGGGGGGTGCTGCTGTGGCGGGCGAACAGGCGGTGAAGGCGTTCAAGGCGTCATTGTGTAGATTCCGAGCATGGGGACGGACATTTACGAACGTTTCGAGATTCGTAGAAATGGAGTCTGGGAGCTCACGGAGCTGCTGCCAGACTTTGACCCCGGCACGGCCACAGAAGATAAGTTCACAGCTTACGGAAACCACCCTGCCTTTGTAGACCGCAACTACGCTTTGTTTTCGGTTTTGGCAGATGTTCGCAACACATTTGGAATCCGACCCATAGTCCATCCGCGTGGCCTACCGGAGGACGCCTCGCCACAAGTCGAGGCCTATTTCGACGGCGACTGCACCGTTTCATGGGTGACGCTGGATGAACTCCAGGACTACGACTGGGATCAAATTATTACCGATAGCCGACGGCCTCACGCCAACCCTGAAAGTCTGCGTGAGGCTGTGGAGCCGTTTCTTAGCCGAAACCTTCCCTATCTGTTGGCACAGGTGGAAGACCCCAGCGATTTTCGGATTGTTTTCAGCTTTGGTTAGAAGCTGACGCGTACATCCACCTTAGTTTGCCTTCGCCTGTGTCGCCTGAATCGCCGTCAGCGCAATCGTGTACACGATGTCGTCCACCAGCGCCCCGCGCGAGAGGTCGTTGACCGGCTTGCGCAGGCCCTGCAGCATCGGCCCGACGGCGACCACCCCCGCCGAGCGCTGCACGGCCTTGTAGGTCGTGTTCCCGGTGTTGAGGTCGGGGAAGATAAAGACGGTGGCCCGGCCCGCGACCGGGCTGTTCGGGGCCTTCTGGCGGCCCACGCTGAGGACAGAAGCGGCGTCGTACTGCAGCGGCCCGTCCACCGGGAGGTCGGGGCGGCGCTCGCGCACGAGGCGGGTGGCCTCCTTGACCTTCTCCACGTCCTCGCCCGTGCCGCTCTCGCCGGTGGAGTAGCTCAGCATGGCGACGCGGGGCGGAATCCCGAAGGCCCGCGCGGAGTCGGCCGACTGGATGGCAATGTCCGCGAGTTCCTCGGCGTTCGGGTTGGGGTTGATGGCCGCGTCCCCGTACACCAGCACCTGCTCGGGCATCAGCATGAAGAAGATGGACGACACCAGCGACGAGCCGGGCGCCGTCTTGATGAGTTGCAGCGCCGGGCGCACCGTGTTGGCGGTGGTGTGGACCGCGCCGGAGACCAGCCCGTCCACCTCGTCGAGCGCCAGCATCATGGTCCCCAGGACCACCGTGTCTTCCAGTTGGGCCTCGGCCTGGGGTGCGGTCAGGCCCTTGTTGCGGCGCAGCTCGACCATCGGTTCGACGTACTGCCGCCGCACGCTCTCGGGGTCGAGCACCTCCAGCCCCTCGGGAAGGGTGAGGCCCTGGCCCTCCGCGACCTGCCGCACCCGCTCGGGGGGGGCGAGCAGCACGGGCCGGGCGATCCCCTTTTCCACGCAGCGAATGGCGGCCCGCACGGTGCGCGGTTCGTCGCCCTCAGGCAGGACGATGCGCTTGTTGGCGGCCCTCGCCTTCTGAATCAGCTCGTAGCGAAAGGCGCTGGGGGGCATCCGGCGGTCGCCCTCGGCCTGCGGGGTCTTCAGGCGGCCTCTGAGCGGCACGGTGTCGAGGCGGTCCGCGATGAAGTCCAGCGTGCGCTCCATCCGTTCGAGGTCGTCGTGCGGCACGCGCGGGTCCAACCGCGAGAGGGCTGAGGCGGTGTGAAAGGAGTTCGTCTCCACCCGCAGCACGGGGAGCGAACTTGTCAGCGCGGCGCGGCACAGCCGCTCGATGGAGGGCTCAGGGCTGCTCCCGGAGGTGTACAGTAGTCCCGCGAGCGGCACCCCACTGAGGTGCGAGAGGGCCGCCGCCATGACCACGTCCTCGCGGTCGCCCGGCGTGACCACCAGGGCCCCGGAGGCGAACAGGCCCGCGTCGGCCATCTTGGGGACCGTGCGGGCGGTGACCACCGTGCTCGTGACCCGGCGCATCCCAGCCTCGCCCTCGTTGAGAATCTCGGCCCCGAGGTGCCGGGCCACGTCCAGGGTGCGCGGCGCACTCAGGGCCGGGGACTGCGCGATCACGCCGAGCAGGGGCAGCTCGCCCCCGGACAGCACCCGGCTCCGCGCCCGCAACTCGGCCAGGAGTCCGCCGAAGTCCAAACTCACGGGCGCAAAGTTCAGCACGTACCCCGCGAGGCCCGAGCCGTCCGAGCGGCGGTAAGCCTGCGCCGCGATCTCCAACTCGTCCGCGAGCGCCCCCGCCGTGACCCCGGCGAGGCTGGAGACGAGGACCACGTCGGCCTCCAGGTTGCGGGCGAGGCTGGCATTCAGCGCCCCGGCGTAGGTGTTGCGCTCGTTCAGCGCGAGGCCTTCCGCGATCAGCACGTCGGCCCCCCCCGGTCCCCCGGCGGCCTGCCGGGAGAGGGCGACCACCTCCTCCATCAGGTCCTCTTCGGCCCCCTGGCTGAGCTGTTCCTCGGCGTGCGCGAGGGCGATGGGGGTGGGCGGCTGGAGGTGGGCGAGGGTGCGGGCGAAGTGCACCGAGTCGTCGGTGGTCGTCTCGTGTGTCTGCGCGATAGGCTTGAGAAAGGCGACCCGCAGGCCTTGCCGTTCCAGGGCGCGGGCGAGGCCCAGGGCGGTGCTGCTCAGGCCCACGCCGTTGCGGGTGGGCGCGACAAAGAGGGTATGCATGGGGGGGCTCCTTCGGGGAAAACGTGGGGGGTGGAACGTGGACCGTGGGAACTTCGGGCGGGGGCAGGCTGCCTACGTTCTACACGCCACGGTCCACGATCCGGGCTGTCTCCCGCGCGATCATTCGTTCTTCGTTGGTGTTCACGACGAGGGCGGGCAGGCTCTCCGGCGTGGTGATGAGGCCGCCCTGTCCGCGCACGGCCCTCGCGTTCGCCTCCGGGTCCAAGCGGAAGCCCAGCAGCCCCAGCCGCTCCAGGGTGGCCGAGCGCACGGCGGCGCTGTTCTCCCCGATGCCGCCCGTGAAGACCAGCCCGTCGAGGCGTCCGAGGGCCACCGCCATCCCCGCGACGGTCTTGGCGAGGCGGTAGACGAAGACCTCCACCGCGAGGCGTGCCCCGGCGTGTCCCCGCCCGGCGGCCTCCTCCAGCTCGCGCATGTCGTTGCTCAGGCCCGAGAGGCCCAGCAGCCCGCTCTCCTTGTTCAGCGCCGCCGTGACCTGGGTGAGACTCAGGCCCGCCTGCCGCGCGATGAAGTCGTGCAGGCCGGGGTCCACGTCGCCGCTGCGGGTGCCCATGACGAGGCCCTCCAGCGGGGTCAGGCCCATGCTGGAGTCTGCGCTGCGCCCGCCCGCGACCGCACACACGCTCGCCCCATTGCCCAGGTGCGCGGTGACGAGGTTCAGGTCTTCCAGGGGCCGCCCCAGCATCCGCGCGGCCTCGCCCGCGACGTAGGCGTGGCTGGTGCCGTGGAAGCCGTAGCGCCGCACCCCATGCTGGCGGTACCACGCCTCCGGCACGGCGTAGCGGTAGGCGACTTCCGGCATGGTCTGGTGAAAAGCGGTGTCGAAGACGGCCACGTGCGGCACGTCCCCGAAGGCCGCCTGCGCCGCCTCGATCCCCGCGATATTGGCCGGATTGTGCAGCGGCGCGAGGGGCACGCAGGCCCGCACCGCGTCCAGCACCTCCGGCGTCAGGAGGGCCGGGGCGCTGAAGCGCTCGCCCCCATGCACGACCCGGTGTCCCACCGCGCCGACCTGCTCGCGCAGGCCCAAAGCGTCCAGTTCGGCCAGCACCACCCCGAAGGCGTCCGGGTAACCTCCACCGGGCAGCGGCACCGTGACGCGCTCCCCCGCGCGGTCCACCCGCACCGAGGCGGCGTCCGTACCCAGCCGCTCGGCGAGGCCCGCGAGGGGTACGTCTGTGGTCTCAGGATCAAGCAGCGCGAACTTCAGGCTGCTCGACCCGCAGTTGACGACAAGGGTCCACATGGGGGGCATTCTGGCCCAGACCGGCAGGGGAGGGCGTCCCGGCTTCCTGGAGGGTGGGCACTCACCGCACCCGCGTCACCCGCCGAACCTCCGCCTCGCCCTCCACATGCTCCAGCCGCAGCACGGGGGCCGCCGGATAATCCGCGTACAGCCCCTCGCCCCACTCGACCACGCTGAGGCGGCTGCCCGCGACGAGGTCTTCGAGGTCCATCTCGTACAGCTCGGCCACGTCCCGCACCCGGTAGGCGTCCACGTGCAGGACGCGCCCAGCCGGGGTGGGATAGGCGTGCATCAGGGCGTAGGTGGGGCTGGTGACGCCCTCCGAGAAGCCGTAGGCCCCCACCAGCCCCCCCGTGAGCGTGGTCTTGCCTGCCCCCAGCTCGCCCTCCAGAAAGAGAAGCGAGCCGGGCGGCAGCGCGTGGGCGAGGGCGGCCCCCAGCGCCCGCTGCTCGGCCGTGCCCCGCAGGAGCCGCGATTCGCCGGATGAGAGGGGCAGATCAGTCATGGGGGCAGGATAGGGGAGGGAAGCCCCACCCCCTCAGCCTGCCCCGGCCAGCCAGCCTCCCACCCGGTCGTCGATGGCTCCGGCGTTGGGACCCCGCGCCAGCCGCCACACGCCCGCGCCCTCCAGCCGGGCCGCCCACGCCGCGCGGTCGTCGGTCAGGCGCAGGGTCAGCCCGCCGAGGTCGTCGGCTTGCGCGAGCAGGGCCGCGACCCCCTGGGCGGCGGCGTCGGCCGGGCCTTCCACGAGCTGCCCGCCCCGCACCCGCCAGGCGTCGTAGGGCAGCTCGGCCCCGGTCGGCTCAGCCGTCTCGGCGGTCGGGGTGCCCCCCAGCAGGCCCGCCGGGAGGGTGAAGGCCGGAACAGCCGGGACGGTCGGGGCAGGCTCCGGCGCGGGCAGGGGCGCTTCCGGCTCCCCGCCGCCGAAGTCGAACACATCGAGCAGCCCGCTCAGGGCGTCCGCGCCGAAGCTGGCGGTGACCTGCTGGGCGGCCTCGTACTCGGCGTGGGCCTCGGCGAGCAGGGCCTCGGCATCTGTCAGGGTCTGGGCGTAGCGCTCGCGGGCCAGGGCGGACATCCGCCCCAGGCGGCGCTGGGCGCGGAGGGTATCGGCCAGCCGTCCCAGCTTCTGGGTGGTCTCGCCCGCGAGGTGCCGCACCGTGTCGTACTCGCGGATCACGTGGTCGGCGCGGGCGTCGAAGTCCTCGCGCTGCTGGGCGGCCTGGGCCATGCGGCGTTCCAGGGCGCTCCACAGGGCCGCCACGTCGGGCGTCTCGCCCCGTTTCAGGGCGTCGCGGGCCGCGGCCAGGCCGGGGGCCAGCTCATCGGCGGCACCGGGCACGTCGCGGGCGGCGCGTTCCAGCTCCGCGAGGTCGCGCTGGAGTTCCAGCCGCCGGGCCGCCACCTCGGGGGCCGCCTGGAGGGCGTCGAGGGTGGCGTGGAGGTCGCGCAGTTCGTCGGTGGCGAGGCCACCCCCGTCCAGGGTCAGGCGGGCCACGCCCAGCGCCACCCGCGCTTCTTCCCGCGCCGGGCTGGGGGGCAGGGCGGCGAGGCCCCCCTCCAGCGCCGCGAGGTCGCTGCGCTGCCGGGTGAGTTCGGCCTCCCGGACCTCCTCCAGCTCGCGCCGCCAGGTGTCCAGGGCTTCGGCGCTGAGGGTGCCCGCCGCCCCCTGAGCACGCAGGGCCTGTAAGCGGGCCTCCAGCTCGGGGCGGGCGCGGCGCAGCGCCTCGGAGTCGCGGGCGAGGTCCGCGAGCTGCCGCGAGGCGTGCTCCTGCTCCAGCGCGAGCACGCGGGCCTGCGCCTCCGGGTCCACGGGCGCGGGCACCTCGCCGGACGGCAGGGGCTGCACCACCGACGACTCGAGCAGCCGCCGCAGGGTGAAGGTGATGGACCGCGCCCGCTCGACCTCGGCAGGCTGGAGGACGCCGCCCTTCTGGGCTTCCTCGACCTGCGCGATCAGGCTCTCCAGGCGGCGCACGTCCTTGCCGCCCATCCCTTGCACGCGGCCAAAGGCGGCCTTGAGTTCAGCGAGGTCCTGCGCCTGCGCGACCAGCCCTTCTTCCAGGCGGCGCTCCATCAGCGCGATCAGGTCCTGCCCCTCGCGCACCAGCGGCGCGAGGTCGGCTCCCGCCGCCTGCTGCTGCCGGGCCACCCCCAGAATGCCGCGCAGGCGCTGGGTTTCCGGCCAGTCGAAGTAGAGGGTAAAGCGCCGGGCGCCCTCCTCCAGCGTGCCCAGATCCTCGCCCGAGGTCGCGGCGGGGGCGCTCGGGGCCGCTTCCATCAGCGCCCCGATCACCTCCGAGACGCGGCGCTTGGCGAGGGCAGCGGGCACCGAGAGTTGCAGGCGCTTGAAGACCTCGCGTTTGAGGATGTCTTCGAGGTCACCCGGCACCAGCGTTTCCGGCGTCTTGCCCCGCGCCTGCGCCCCGTCGGCCAGGATGCGTTCCAGGGCGCGGGGCGAGACGAGGTCGCCCAGCAGCCGCACGGGAAGGCGGTGCAGGGGTTCCTGACGGGCGGCGGTGTCGGGGCTCACAGGGCTTCCTCCCACTCCACGGTGGTCGCGGGCGCGAGTGTGGCCTCACGGCGATTTCCCAGCAGGCCGAACTGCACGCACAGGCCCCGGAAGCCGTAGATCGCCAGCCCCAGCGCGGCGGCCGTGAGCAGTGCCCGTAGGGGCAGCCCGAAGGGCGACGACCACGGCGAAAGCGCCGGAGCCGCCCGCAGCGCGGCCACCCCGATCAGGTCGCCCAGCCAGCCCACGGCCCCCATCACCCCCTCCACGAAGGTGGGCAGCAGCAGCAGCGCCAGCGCCGCCGTGATCGCCCGCCAGAAGGGGTTGCGCCCCCCGAAGGCGAGGTTCAGCAGATACAGCGGCACAGGGGCCAGCAGCGCGAGCAGCAGCAGCAGCCCCGCCCGCAGACCCCCGCCGAAGGTGCCCGTCGCCGCCAGCGAGGCCGCGTCCACCGCCGGAAGCGAGCCGCGTTCCAGCCCGGCCAGCCCCGAGATCAGGGCCTGCACGCTGTCGGGCCGCAAGCCGCGCCGCTCCTGCGCCGCGCCGAGGGCCGCGAGGTAGGCCTCGAAGTCGGGCGCGGTGCGAAGGGTTGCGGGCGCCGCTTCCAGCGCCGTGCGGGCGCGGGCGAGTTGCTCGCGGGCCGTGACCGGGTCGCCGTGGCCGCTGGCACTCAGGGCACGGCCCAGGGCGGCGTAGGCGCGGTCCACGGCGTCCACGTTGGAGGATGCAGGGGCGGCGGGCGTGGGGGTTTCCGCTGGAGCGATGGGCTCCACCGGGGCCGGTGCCGGAGTCGGGGTTGGGTCGCTCGGCTCGGGACTGGGTGTGGTCGCAGGTTCGGTCACCGCTGGGGCCGTCGCCAGCGCCCGCGTCAGTTCGGTGCTGCCCTGGCGGAGGGCCGCCAGCGAAGCCGTCAGGCCCGCCCGGTCCCCGGCGGTGAGCTGGGTCAGCGCCCCCGTGAACTGCTCAGCCCGCAGGCTCCCGGCCCCGGCCTCCTGCACGGCAGTGAACCAGCCTGCCGCCCGCGCCAGCGCGAGGTAGGAGGCGGTGGTGCGCTCGGGCTGAGCCTCGCCCAGAGCGGCGCGGACCTTGGCGGCGGCCGCCCGTTGCAGCCGCCACGCGACCCGCTCGGCCCGGCCCGCCTCGGCGTCGGCTCGCAGGGCCTGGGTGGCGGCGGCACTCAGGCCGAATTCCTGACCGAGCAGCCGCACCTGATTGGTGTTGGGGGTCGTGCCTTCCCCGAACCCATTCAGCGTCTGGGTGTAGAGCGCTCCCCGAGCCAGCCCCCGTGCGAGCAGCACCTGAGCCTGGAGGTCGGCCGGGGTGCGGGCCAGCGCGGCGCGGGCCTGTCCCAGCGCTCCCTCCAGCCCCTCCACCAGCGGACGGTTGCCCAGGGTGGGAGCCAGGCGGTCCAGGGCAGCTTTGGCGCGGTCGAGCTGGGCCAGGGCACGCTCCCCACTTTGCGGACGGGCGGAAGCCGCCGCGTCGAGGCTGCGGGTCAGCTCACGGTAGGCGGCGAGGTCCTGGGCGGCGGCCCCTCCCACATTGGACAGGGCTGCCCCCAGCAGGGCGGCCAGCAGCACGGCCCGCCTCATACCAAATTGCGATGATTCCTTGGAATCATCCGAGCGGACTTGTAAAGCTGCGAAGCAGAGCGAGTGGCAAAAAGGACGGGGTTGCGGCGATGGAAGAACATCCGGCGATTTTCCGGATGGTCTGGAATCAGAGCAGTCCCGTCTCATGCCGCGGCCCCGGCCTCGACCTGTCCGAGTTCGGCGAGCAGCCGCCCGACGTTGACCCCGGCCCCGGCGACGACCGCCACGCAGTAACCCCCCAGCGGGCGCATGCAGACCGTGCGGTCCCCCATGTCGGCCGACATCAGCCGCAGCGAGCGGGCCTGAAACAGCATCGCGGTGGCAGCGACCACGCCGCCCAGCCCCCCCCCCCCGCGCAGCGCCCGCTCTCGCAGGACCTCGCCGTTGGCGCGGCACACGAGCACGCCCTGCACCCCCTGAAGGCGTCCGAGGTCCTGAATCAGGGCCTCCTGCCCCTCAGCGGTGTCCAGCGCGTAGGTGCGCCCGCCCACGGGCGCGGCGTACTCGGGGTCGTCGAACTCGAAGTCGTCGGCGCTGAGGGTGGTGTCCACAGGGTCCTCCCAGGCGGGCGCGGTCCAGGCCTGCTCGGGGCTGTTCTCGGCCCAGGCGGCGGCGGGCGGCAGGAAGAGGGTGGGGGCCTTGGGGTAACGGGCCTGCACCTCGGCGGCCAGCGTCTGCAACTCGGCGCGGGCGCGTTCGGGGGGCAGCAGCCCGGAGAGCCGCGCGAGGAGGGGGCCGCGCAGCACTGCCTGCATCTGCGCCGCCGTCACGGTGTCGGGGCTGAGGCCGCTTTCGCGCAGGGAGGCCCGCAGCATGGTGTCGGCGGCCCGGTCGGACACGATGCCGGACAGGGCGCGCACGATGAGGGTGTACACGGCATTCGTCATGGATAAACCTGCCGGGAGTGTAGGTGGGGGGGGCTTACACTTTTCTTCTTTGCGCCCACGCCCCGGCTCACGGTCCCCGGCCCGCGTCACTCGGGACGGCGCTCCCCAGCCGTTGCCGCATGCCTCGGGCGGCCACTCCATTCCGCGCCGCCCTTTCACGGTTTCTCACTCCGTTCGGCTCAGAAAGGGTTCTGAGCGCCGCTATAGACTGCCCTCCATGACCCTCACCCTTCCCGAGCGCCTCAGCCGCGAACTCGCGGGCCTGCGCGAGCAGGGGCTGCTGATCTCCCCCCGCGTCCTCGAGACCGCCAACCGCGCCCGCACCCGCGTGGACGGGCGGGATGTGGTCAACCTCGCGTCGAACAACTACCTCGGCTTTGCCGACCACCCCGAAATTAAGGCCCGTGCGGAGGAGTACCTGCGCGAGTGGGGCGCTGGGGCCGGAGCGGTGCGGACCATCGCCGGAACGCTCACCATCCACGAGGATTTCGAGCGCCAGCTCGCCGAGTTCAAGCACACCGGAAGTGCGCTGGTGCTCCAGAGCGGCTTTACCACCAACCAGGGCGTGCTGGGCACCCTGCTGCAGCCCGGCGACCTCGTGGTGAGCGACGAACTGAACCACGCCAGCATCATCGACGGCCTGCGGCTGACCAAGGCCACCAAGAAGATCTACCGGCACAGCGACCCCGACGACCTCGACCGGGTGCTGGCCGAGAACCCCACCGACGGCCTGAAGATGGTCGTGACCGACGGCGTGTTCAGCATGGACGGGGATATCGCGCCCCTCGACCGGTTGATCGAGGTGGCCCGCAAGCACGGGGCCGTGACCTACGTGGACGACGCCCACGGCTCGGGCGTGCTGGGCGAGGCCGGACGCGGGACCGTCCACCACTTCGGCTACGAGCACGCCGAGGACGTGATTCAGGTCGGGACGCTCAGCAAGGCCTGGGGCGTCGTGGGCGGCTATGCGGCGGGGCACGCCGACCTGCGGCAACTCCTGATCAACCGGGCGCGGCCCTACCTCTTCTCCACGGCCCACCCGCCCGCCGTCGTGGGCGCCCTCTCGGCGGCGCTGGACCTCGTGCAGCGCGACCCCTCCTTCATGGAGCGGCTGTGGGACAACACCCGCTTCTTCAAGGCCGAACTCGCCCGGCTGGGCTTCGACACGATGGGCAGCCAGACGCCCATCACGCCCGTGTTGTTCGGGGAGCCGGAGGCCGCCTTCGAGGCCAGCCGACGGCTGCTGGACGAAGGGGTCTTTGCGGTCGGTCTGGGGTTCCCGACCGTGCCGCGCGGTCAGGCCCGCATCCGCAACATCGTGACCGCCGAGCACACGCGGGACGACCTGGAGCACGCGCTCGCGGCCTATGAGCGGGTGGGCCGGGCGCTGGGCGTGATCGGCTGACCGGACGGGGCCGGGCCACCCGCCGCCCTGGCTCCCCCTATCATCCCTCCATGACGAGTTCCCGCCCGCCCGTGGGCGACAAGCAGGACCGGGGGCGTGAGGTGCAGGCGATGTTCGCCTCCATCGCGCCCCGCTACGACCTTCTCAACCGGGTGCTGAGCCTCGGCGTGGACCGCGCGTGGCGGCGGGAGGCCGCGCGGGAGGCGCTGGCCCTGTCGCCCCGGCGCATCCTCGACGTGGCGACCGGCACCGGGGACTTCGCGCTGGAGCTGAAGGCCCGTGCCCCGCACGCCGAGGTTGTGGGCAGCGACTTCGTGCCCCAGATGCTGGAGATCGCCCGCGAGAAGGCGAGGGGACGGCATCTGGAACTGCGGCTGGAGGAGGGCGACGCCCTGAACCTGCCCCACCCCGACGGTTCCTTCGACGCCGTGACCTGCGCCTTCGGCTTCCGCAACTTTGCCGACTATGCGCGGGGCCTCTCGGAGATGTGGCGGGTGCTGACGCCGGGCGGGCGGCTGGTCATTCTGGAGTTCCCGCCGCCCCGTCCGGGCCTCTTCGGGGCGCTGTTCCGCTTCTACTTCCGGCAGATTCTCCCGCGCGTCGGTGCACTCGTCAGCGGCAACGCGGGGGCGTATACCTACCTCCCCGAAAGCGTGCTCGCCTTTCCCGACCCCGAGCGCCTCGCGGGGCTGATGCACGCGACGGGTTTCCGCACGCGCTACCGACTGCTGACCTTCGGCATCGCGGCGATCCATGTGGGGGACAAGGGGTAACGGCCCCGACCAACGAAAAAGGCTCCCACCAGGGGAGCCTCTTTTACTTGTACTTTGACTTGCTGCTGCTCAGACCGCGAGGACCTGACGGCCCGCGTAGGTGCCGCAGCTCGGGCAGACGTGGTGCTGGAGCTTCTTGGCGTGGCACTGGGGGCACTCGACGAGGTTGGGGGCGACAAGGGCGTGGTGGCTGCGGCGCATGTCGCGCTTGCTCTTGCTGGTCTTCTTCTTGGGAACGGGATGCTTCGCCATGATCTTTTCTCCTGGGGCCGCACGGCGTCTCCCGCCGGGGCGCTCGGTTCCCGTCTGCCCGCTGGGGCCAGGAACGAGACAACAGCCGGGAGTATAGCATAGGGCGGCTCCTGCTCACCTCTCCTGCGGGATCACGGCCACAGGCTCATGACCAGCAACCCTGCGCCCGCGAGGCCCGCGCCGCCCCCCAGCACGGCGCCGACCAGCCCGCGCAGCCACCTCAGCACCGGCCAGTCCTGCTCGCCCTCCTCGGTCCAGAAGGCATGCAGGCCGGGTTCCCGGTACTCCCGCCAGAACAGCCAGGCCAGCGCCAGACAGCCCAGGCCTGATCTGAAGGTCACGGCGCGGTTCACGCACCGCAGTGTACCGGCGCCCTGTACGGTGGGGACGTGCAAGAGCTGGCCCTGCCCCCGATCTCCCCGGCCACCCTGGAAACGGGGCTGCGGGTGCTCGACCTCACGGGCATTCTGGCCTTCAGTCTGTCGGGAGCGCTCCTGGCGGTGCGCAAACGCTTCGACCTGTTCGGCGTGCTGGTGCTGGGCTGCGTGACGGCGGTGGGCGGCGGCGCGATTCGCGACACGCTGACCGGGCAGGCCCTTCCCCTCTTCCTGCGCGACGAGACGTATCTGTGGGTGGCCCTCGCGGGCGCCGTGACCGCCTTTGCCTTCGGGGAACGGCTGGCCCGCTTCGAGAAGGCCCTCAGCGTGTTCGACTCGGTGGGGTTGAGTCTCTTCGCCGCGTCGGGGGCGCTGGGGGCCATCGCGGCGGGGCTGGGGCCGCTGGGCGTGATTTTTGCGGGTGCACTCAGCGGGGTGGGGGGCGGCATCATCCGCGACCTGATCGCCAACGAGGTTCCGGAGGTGATGTACCGCCGCGACCAGCTCTATGCCACCGCCGCCGCCGCCGGTGCCCTCACCGTGTACCTGCTGTACCCGCACCTCACGCCCTTTCAGGCGCAGCTCAGCGGCGCGGCCGTGGTGCTGCTGCTGCGCTGGCTCTCGCGCCGGGGCTGGGCGCGGCTGCCGGTGCGGCGGTTGCCGGAGGGGTGAGGGGAGGGCAACAATACCCCTCAGTCCGCTTCGCTGACAGCTCCCCTCAAAGGGAGCCTTGAAGCGTACGAAACTGGAGGGACGCTCCTCATGAAAGCCTCCCTTTTAAGGGGAGGTGCCCCCGGAGGGGGCGGAGGGGTAGCGCACGCGACTCTGCTTTAAATCACCCCCCTCCCCCATGCCCTACACTGTCCCCACCATGTCTACACAAGCTGACCGGCCCGCCGGATTCCGTACCCGTGCCGTCCACGCGGGGCACGGCCTCGACCCGGTGACGGGCGCCCACGCGGTGCCCATCTACGCGACCTCCACCTTCGGCTACGGCACGGCCGAGCGCGGGGGGCGGCTCTTCGCGGGCGAGGAAAGCGGCTACTTCTACTCCCGGCTCTCCAACCCCACCGTGACCGCCTTCGAGGAAAAGGTCGCCAGCCTGGAAGGGGCGGGGGCCGCCGTCGCCTTCGGCAGCGGCATGGGCGGGGCGAGTGCCATCGCGCTGACCCTGCTCAAGACGGGGGACGAGGTGGCTTTCGTCGGCCCGCTGTACGGCGGCACAGAAGGGCTGCTGCGCGACATCCTGGGCCGCTTCGGGGTGACCGTCCACGAGGCAGCGGACGTGGAGGCGCTGCGCGGTGTGGTGACGGAGCGCACCCGGCTGGTCTGGCTGGAAACGCCCACCAACCCCACCGTGGGGATCGTGGACCTCGCGGCGGCCTCGGCGGTCGCGCACGCGGCGGGGGCGCTCGTCGTGGTGGACAACACCTTCGCCACGCCGTACCTGACGCGTCCGCTGGAGCATGGGGCCGACCTCGTGATGCACTCGGCCACCAAGTACCTCGGCGGGCACGGGGACGTGGTCGCGGGCGTGGTCGTGGGGTCGGCGGACCTCGTGACCGAGCTGCGGCTGCATGGGCTGCGGCACGTCGGCTCGGTGCTCGGCCCCTTCGAGGCCTACCTGCTGCTGCGCGGCCTCAAGACCCTGCCGCTGCGGATGGAAGCCCACTGCCAGGGCGCGATGGCGCTCGCGCGGGCGCTGGAAGGCCACCCGGCCCTGAAAGCCCTGCACTACCCCGGCCTCCCTTCTCACACCGGCCACGCGGTCGCGGCGCGGCAGATGCGCTCGTTTGGGGGCCTGCTCAGCATCGACCTGGGGACCCAGGAGGCCGCCTTCGCCTTCCTGAACAACCTGAAGCTGTTCACCCAGGCCGTCAGCCTCGGGGATGTGGAGAGCCTCTCGTGCCACCCGGCCAGCACCACCCACCAACTGCTGGGTGAGGAAACGCTGCTGCGTCAGGGCGTCACGCCGGGCCTGGTGCGCCTCTCGGTGGGCATCGAGGACGAGGCCGACCTGATCACGGACGTGCTCGGAGCGCTGGAGCGCGTGCCCGTGGGCGCGGGGGACTGAGGGCCGGGAGGGGCGGGTTCGGCAGCATCGCCTACCGTCCCGGCGGCTTGGGACAGGGTAGAACCCGGCCATGATTCAGCCCGAGCGGGTGGAATGGTTGCGGCGGGGAGAGCCGGGGCGGGGCGGCTTCGTGCTGCTGTGGGTGCAGTCCAGCGTGCGGACGGTGGGCAACCACGCCCTGGAATACGCCGCCCTGGAAGCCCGGCGCCTCGGCGTGCCCCTCGCCGCCGTCTTCGCCCTGAACCCCGCCTACCCCGAGGCGAACGCCCGCCACTTCCAGTACCTGCTGGAGGGGCTGCGCGACCTGCGGGCCGGGCTGGCGGCGCGGGGCATTCCCCTCGCCATCCGAATCGGTGACCCACCCCAGGAGGTCTGGCAGGCCGCACGGGGGGCCAGCCTCGTCGTGACCGACCGGGGGTACCTGCGCCCCGGCCGCCAGTGGCGGGCGAGCCTGGCGGAGCGGCTGGAGGTGCCCTTCGTGCAGATTGAATCCGACGCGGTGGTGCCTGTCCGCCTCGTTTCCTCACGGCAGGAGGTGGGGGCGCGGACCCTGCGGCCCAAGCTGCACCGCGTGCTGGAGCGCTTTCTGGTGCCGGTGGAGGTGCAGGAGGGCGCCCAGGGCCAGCCCGATTGGGATCCCGGTCTGGACGTGTCCGACCCCGCGCTGACCGTGCGGGCGCTCGGCGTGGACAACAGCGTGCCCCCCGGCGAGGAGGAGGGCGGCGAGATGAAGGCTCTCTCCCGGCTGGAGCACTTCGTCACCCGGTTGCTGCCCGGCTACGACTCCGGGCGGCGCGACCCCAACGTGGACGGGGGCAGCCGCCTGAGCGCCTACCTGCACTACGGGCACCTCTCGCCCCTGACGGCGGCTCTTGCCGCGCGGGAACATTCGGACGGCGGCCCCGGCCTCGACACCTTTCTGGAAGAGA
Source organism: Deinococcus sp. NW-56 (assembly GCF_002953415.1). Classification (NCBI taxonomy): domain Bacteria; kingdom Thermotogati; phylum Deinococcota; class Deinococci; order Deinococcales; family Deinococcaceae; genus Deinococcus; species Deinococcus sp. NW-56. The sequence continues at coordinate 26,730 of NZ_CP026516.1, forward strand.
TGATCGTGCGGCGCGAACTCAGCTTCAATTTCTGCGAGTTCAATCCCGACTACGACCGCTACGAGGGGCTGCCGAGGTGGGCGCGGGAGAACCTGGAGGCCCACGCTGCCGATCCCCGCCCGCACCTCTACACCCGCGAGCAGTTGGACGCGGCGCAGACCCACGACCGCTACTGGAACGCTGCCCACACCGAGATGGTCCGCACCGGCCGGATGCACAACGCCATGCGGATGTACTGGGGCAAGAAGATTCTGGAGTGGAGCGCGACCCCGCAGGAGGCCTACGCCACGACCCTGTGGCTGAACAACCGCTACCAGCTCGACGGCCGCGACGCTAACTCTTACGCCAGCGTGGGCTGGATTTTCGGCCTGCATGACCGCCCCTGGGCACGGCGCCCGATCTTTGGCACGGTGCGCTACCTCGCGGCGAGCGGCCTGAACCGCAAGTTCGACGCCGACGCCTACGCCCGGCGCTGGACTGAGAGCATTTGACGAAAAACTTGTCACCCTGAGCGACAGCGAAGGGTCTCGCCAACGGGGTTGAGGGACGCTTCGCTCGCGCTCATCATGACCATTGTCGTGTCGAGTGCTTTAAAGCATTTGACAGAAAAACGTTGTCACCCTGAGCGCCGCGAAGGGTCTCACAGACGGGACCGAGGGATGCTTCGCTGGCGCTCAGCATGACACTTCTTGTGTCAAATGCTCTAGGGCAAGCGGGCCTCCGGTGAGGCTCGTACACATTTCACTCATGCGCGGGGGCCGGGTGCTATGCTCGGCCCGAACCGCTGGTGTCCGGTTCCCCTGATTGAGGGCAAACAGCAACAGGGCAGCGCAAGGTCTGCTTCTCCTTCCTGGGGGCAGAAGACGAGGTGGAGGTCAGCGAGAGTTTCTGCGGATGCCTCCAGGCCCCGGCACGGGCCTACCCGACCGCTCATGCGGTGAAGCGCGGCGATAAGCTTCTGCGGCGACGCAGGGATAAGGCCGCGCGGTGCGATCAAATCCAACCCAGACACCGCCTGCCCTGGCCTGAGTGCCGGGTGCGGGAGAGGAGTACCCATGTGCGGAATCGTCGGTTATATCGGCAGCAGGCAGGCGCAGGACGTCCTCATCTCCGGTCTCGCCAAGCTGGAATACCGCGGCTACGACAGCGCGGGCGTGGCGGTCGCGGACGGCGGCCAGATTGAAGTGAAGAAGAAGGCCGGGAAGCTCGCCAACCTCAGCGGAGAGCTGGAGCACGCGCCCTTGCCGGGCACCCTGGGCATCGGGCACACCCGCTGGGCCACCCACGGCCTGCCCAACGACACGAACGCGCACCCCCACGCCACCGAGGACGGGCGCATCGTGATCATCCACAACGGGATCATCGAGAACTATCTGTCCCTCAAGGCCGGGCTGATTGAACGCGGCCACACCTTCAAGAGCGAGACGGACTCGGAAGTGCTCGCCCACCTGATCGAGGAAGCCTACGCGGGCGACCTTGAGGCGGCGGTCCGCACGGCCCTCTCGCAGGTGCGCGGCGCTTACGGCATCGTGGTGACACACGTGGACCACCGCGAGATCGTCGCGGCCCGGACGGTCAGCCCGCTGGTGATGGGCGTGGGCGAGGGCGAGATGTTCCTCGCGTCGGACGTGCCCGCGCTGCTGCCCTACACCCGCAACATGGTCTTCCTGCACGACGGCGACATGGTGGTCCTGCACGACGACGGTTACCGGGTCACCGACCTGGCCGGGAACCCCCAGGAGCGCCCCATCGACCGCATCGACTGGGACGCCGAGGCCGCCGAGAAGGGCGGGTTCGACACCTACATGCTCAAGGAGATCTACGAGCAGCCCACCGCCCTGACGAACACCCTGATCGGCCGCCTGCACGACGACACGGGCGAGGTGAACCTCGACATCAACCTCGATCCGTCCTCGTTCAAGCGCATCTCGATCATCGCCTGCGGCACCGCGTACTACGCCGGGCTGGTGGGCGAGTACCTGATCGAGCAGCTCGCCCGCATTCCCGTCGAGGTGGACGTGGCCTCCGAGTACCGCTACCGCAATCCGCTGGTGAGCGAGAACACCCTCGCCATCGTGGTCAGCCAGTCGGGGGAGACCATCGACACCCTCGAAGCCCTGCGCGAGGCCAAGAAGGGCGGCGCCAAGACCCTCGGGGTGATCAACGCCAAGGGCAGCTCCATGACCCGCGAACTCGACGACACGCTGTACATCCACGCCGGGCCGGAGATCGGGGTGGCGAGCACCAAGGCCTACACCTCCATGGTGGGCGCGTTCGTGATGCTCGCGCTGTGGCTGGGCCGCGCCCGCGGCACCCTGACCGATGCGCAGGCGCAGGACCTGCTGCACGCGACCCGCGAACTGCCGCGCCTGGTGGAAGAAGCGCTGAACCCCGCCCGCGTCGCCGAGATCAAGCGGGTGGCCGAGAAGTACGCGCAGGCCCGCGACTACCTCTTCCTGGGACGCGGCGTGAACGCGCCGACCGCCTTCGAGGGGGCGCTGAAGCTCAAGGAGATCAGCTACATCCACGCCGAGGCCTACGCGGCGGGCGAGATGAAGCACGGCCCCATCGCCCTGATCGACTCCAACCTGCCTGTCGTGGTGGTGGCCACCGAGAGCTTCCTGCTCGAAAAGACCATCTCCAACGTGCAGGAGGTCCGTGCCCGCTCCGGCAAGGTGATCGCGCTGCTCTCCGACGGCGACACCGAGAACGCCCAGCACGCCGACGACGTGTTGTACGTGCCCCGCGCCCACGAGATGGTCAGCCCGGTGGTGAACGCGGTCGCCCTGCAACTGCTGGCCTACTTCACGGCGAGCTACCTGGGCAAGGACGTGGACAAGCCGCGCAACCTCGCCAAGAGCGTGACAGTCGAGTAATCCGGTCAGCGAGAACAAGGGGGCAGGGTTCAGGCGGCTCTGCCCCCTTGGCGTCGTGCCCCCGGCCTCCATGAAGGCTGTCTTCTGGCGCGGCTTCAGGACGGCGTCCCCGGACCCCTCAAGATGAACGGGTGACCCGGACCCGCTCCTCCAACCCACCCCAAGGCGAACCCTCCCGGCGGGAGTGGTTCAGTGAATTGATCGGCCGCACGCGCTTCGTGGTGCTGATCGCCGTGATCGCCGTGCTGCTGGTCGCCTTCAGCCTGTTTCTCCAGGGAACCATTCTGGCGCTGAACACCATCTACCAGACCTGGCGCGAGATGTTCGCCCAGGGCATCGACAGCCAGTCGGGTACGCTGGCGGTCGAGTTTCTGGAGGTCGTGGGCACCATGCTCAAGGCGGTGGTGTTCTACCTGATCGGGGTGGGGCTCTACTCGCTGTTCATCAAGCCGCTCAACCTGACCTCGGCGCTGGGGGTCGAGAGCCTCAGTGACCTTGAGCAGAAGGTCGTGTCGGTGGTCATCGTGATTCTGGGCGTGACCTTCCTCGAACACTTCATCCGCTGGGAGGAGCCGGTCGAGACCCTGTACTTCGCGGGGTCGCTCGCGCTGGCGGGCGGAGCGCTGGTCTTTTTCCAGCGGGTGCACAAGGGCAGCGGCAGCGACCTCCAGCAGCCCGGTTCCAAGCTCAAGGCCCGGCGCGACCTGTTCGAGCGCGACAGCGAGCAGCGCCACATCGACGAGGAGGACGTGGCGATCGCCGAGCGGGCCACCGAGGCCAAGGCCGAGGGCAAGGTGCCCGCCGGGGGCGGCGGCGAGTAGGGGAAACCGGGGGAGGGTTAGCCGCCCACCACCCGCAGCAGGTGCCGCTCCATCTGCCTCACGCTCTGGCGGGCGGCCTGGGCGCTGTCCATGCCCAGCGCGTGGACGTACAGCGAGCCCCGGTCGGGCGAGAAGGCCAGCGCGACCGTGCCGGGCAGCAGGCCCGTCAGCGACGCCAGCAGGGTGAGCGGCAGGTCGCCCGTGAGGCGCAGGGGCACCTCCACGATCATCGGGTTGAGCCGGGGCCGGGGCTGCAGCGCCATCAGCGCCATGTGGATGTTGGCCCGCACCAGCTCGGCCAGAAAGGCGAGGATCAGCGACAGCGCCGCCGTGACTCCCCGGACATAGGCGGTCGTTCCCAGCGCCCGGCGAAACAGGGTCAGGACCAGAAAGCCGATGCCCCAGCCCAGCGCCAGGGTCCGCAGGCTGACCTCGCCCAGAAACAGTGCCCACACCAGCCCCAGCAGCAGGTTGAACCCCGCGCCCCTCATGGCCCGCCGCTCCCGCCAGGGGAAGAAGCGGCCGGTTCGGGCGGGCAGAGGAGCGGCGCGGCAGACATGTGGTCAGAATACGGGGTCCCCGGTCCCGCCTCCGTCCTGCAAGTAGGCGGCTCAGGACACCGCGTCGGGCCAGCTCGTCAGCCGGGCGCGGGTCCAGAACTCCAGAAAGCCCTCGACCTGGGCCACGAAATCCTGAAAACTCAGCGATTTGATCAGGTAGGAACTGGCGTGCAGGGTGTAGGCGCGGGTGATGTCGTGGTCGTGGTTGGAGGTCGTCAGCATGACCACCGGGATCTGCACCAGCCGGGGGTCGGCCTTCATCGCCTCCAGCACCTCGAAGCCCGACATGCCCGGCATGTTCACGTCCAGCAGGACCACGTCTGGCAGGGACGTGCCAGAGGTCCGCAGGTATTCCAGGGCCTCCTGCCCGCCCCCCACGGTCGTGACCTCACACAGGTGGGCGTATTCCGCGAAGACCTCTTCGGCGAGGTGGCGGTCCATCAGGCTGTCGTCGACGAGCAGCAGGCGCAGGGGACGGCTCATGGCCGCACCTCCCCCTGAACGCAGGTGGGCCGGATCAGGGTCGGGGGCTTTAGCAGACGCATAGCTGAGGCTCATCTTAGCGGGCCGGGTGGGCGGAGGCAGCCACACTTCTGATTCCAGCGGCTTAAAAAGTCTTGAATCCATTCGGGGGTCACTCCTTAAACACATGAATGAGGCGTCAAGAGCCTGACGGGGGGCGGGCGAGGGGCACAGTCGCGCTAGCCTGCGCCCCATGACTGGCCTGTCTTCCTCTCCCCGGCCCCGTATCCTCGTCGCCAACGACGACGGCATCTTCTCGCCCGGCATCAAGGCGCTGGGGCTGGCGCTGGCCGAGGTGGGCGACGTGGTGGTCGTCGCGCCCGACGTGGAGCAGTCGGCGGTGGGGCACGGCATCACCATCCGGCGCCCGCTGCGCTTCAAGCACACGGCGTCGGCAGGCTTCGGGACCCTGCCCGCCTACCGGGTGGACGGCACGCCCGCCGACTGCGTGGTGCTGGGCGTGCATCTGCTGGGAAGGCCCGACCTGGTGGTCAGCGGGATCAACGTGGGGCCGAACCTGGGCGACGACCTCACGCACTCGGGCACGGTCGCGGCGGCCATCGAGGGGCTGGCGCTGGGGCTGCCTTCCATCGCCTTCAGTGCGCGGGCGAATGCGGACGGCGAATACGGCTTCGCGGCGGGGGCGGCCTACGCCGCGCGGCTGGCCCGCGAGGTGCTCTCAAGGGGATTGCCGCCCCGCGTGCTGCTCAACGTCAACTTTCCGGCGGGGACCCCGCGCGGCGTGCGGGTCACCCGCGTGGGCGAACACCGCTGGGAGGACTCCATCGTGACCCGCCAGGACCCCGAGGGCCGCGAGTACCACTGGGTCGCGGGCCAGAGCACCGCGCCCGACGCCGACGACCCGGCGACCGATTACGGGGCGGTGGAAGCCGGATTCATCAGCGTCACGCCCGTGCGCCTCGACCTGACCGCCCGCGACCTGCTGGACGAGGTGGAAGGCTACGTGCCGGGGGTGTAACCCGGCCCCAGGCTCCGGCGCACCTCGAACGCCCAGGCCCGCACGCCGTCCGGCACCGCCAACGGCGGCCCCTCGCCCGCCCAGCGGCTGGCGACGAGGGCGAGGCCGGGCTGCTCCGGGCTGGTCAGCAGTTCCGCGCCGAGAAAACCCGGTTGCCCCGGCAGGGTGTCCAGCCACGCGGCGAGGGCAAGTCCGGCTTGCTCTCCCTTCGCCTCGGCGTAGTGGACCCGCAGGGGGACGCTCATTCGTACAGGCTCAGCGGATTTTTGGGATTCCAGCGCAGGTAGGTGCCGAAGTGCAGGTGGGTGCCCGTGCTGCGGCCGGTGTTGCCCACCCGGCCGACGACCTGTCCCTGCGCCACCGTCTCGCCCGCCCGCACGAGGTTGGCGCTCAGGTGCGCGTAGCGGGTGATCCAGCCGCCTTCGTGCTCCAGCACGACCGTCCAGCCCCAACCGCGCTTGAAGTCCGCCCGCGACTCGATGACCCGGCCCGAGCGGGCGGCGCGGACCGGCGAGCCGTGCGGGGCGAGGATGTCCACTCCATAGTGCATCTCGCGCTCGCCGTCCATGACGCGCTGGCCGAAATCGCTGCTGATCCCCGCGTACCCCGCCACCGGCCACAGCCACCCGCGCGAGGAGGCGGGCGCCGCACTCACCCGCACCGACGCTGCCCGCACCACCGCGCCGCCCGTTCGGGCTGGGGTCGCCTGGAGACGCGAGGCCACGGTGCGGGGGGGAATCCGGACCGTGGCCCCCACCCGCAGCACCTTGCCGCCCCGGTAGCCCGGATTGGCCCCCAGCAGCCGCGCGAGGCTGATCCCGTAGCGCCGCGCGATCACGCTGAGGTTCTCGCCGCCCCTGACCCGGTGGGTGCGCCCCGCCAGCACCCGGTCGGGAATGCTGAGCACCTGCCCGGCCCGCACGTAGTTCGCGTTACGCAGGGCCGGGTTGGCCGACTTCAGGGCCGAGATGCTCACGCCCGCCCGCCCCGCGATCACCGTGAGGTTGTCGCCCGGCTTGACCCGGTAGCTCCCCGCCTCCGCCATGCCCCCAGGAAGGAGGCCGGGCAGCAGGAGGGCGGCGGCGGCCAGCAGGCTCCGCGCCACCGGGCGACGGGAGCGCCGGATGAGAGTGGGATTCACGTCACTTAGTGTAATGGTGGGATTGAACTGCGGATGTGAACAAACCTGTCGCGCGTTACCTTGCGGATATGTCAGGGCCTCCGTACACTCCGCCCCCCGGTTCCCGGCGGCTGCGCCTGCTGCTTGCCTGGGACGGCTCGGGCTTCGCCGGGTGGCAGTCGCAACCCCACGCCCCCAGTGTGCAGGACACCCTTCACGCCGCCTTCGCCCGACTGGGAGCGGAGGAAGCCGCCCGCCCGGTCGCCGCCGGGCGCACCGACGCAGGAGTCCACGCGGAGGCGATGCCCGCGCACATCGACGTGCCGGAAGGGTTCCGGGTGCCCGCAGAGCGGCTGGCCCGTGCCCTCAACGCCCACCTCCCGGAGAGCGTGGCGGTGCTGGAGGCGGGGGAGGCCCCGCCCGGCTTCCACGCTCGCTTCTCCTGCACCGAGCGGCGCTACATCTACCGGCTGCTCCACTCACCCCAGCGCCACCCGCTGTGGGCGGGCCGCGCCCTGCACGTGCCGGGACCGCTGGACGTGCCCGCCATGAATGCCGCCGCCCTGCCCCTGATCGGCACCCACGACTTCGCCGCCTTCGCCACCCAGGAAGACCGGCAGACGGTGCGCGAGTTGCGGGCGCTCTCGGTGCGGCCCGGTCCCCCCGTTCACGGTGGTCAGATCTGGGAGGTCCATGTCGCGGGCGAGAGCTTCCTGCGGCACATGGTGCGGGGGCTGGTGGGCACGCTGCTGCTCGTCGGCCAGGGCAAGCTGCGCGGGGAGGACCTGCCCGCCATCCTCGCCGGACGCGAGCGGGCGCGGGCGGGGGCGAACGTGCCCGCGCAGGGGCTGACCTTTATGGGGGCAAGTTACGACGCTCCGGCAAGGACGATGTAACGTTCCTCGCGGTAGGAAAGGCCGCGTGGGGTCGCCCGCTGGTCCCACTCCTCCAGCCTCGCTTCTTCCTCCATCCACTCGCAGCGGGTCGCCCAATCCTGCGGGGTCGGCGCCCAGGCCCGCACGGAGACCCGCCACTCGCCCAGGGGCTCCCAGCCCACCGCCCGCAGGCGCCCCGGCACCTGGGGCACCTCCAGCCTCGGCCCCACGTACAGGAACCGGGCACCCGGCGCGGCGAGTTCGGGCAGCCGCAGAATCACGCCCGTCGGCCCCCGCCGCGACACGATCAGGTCGAAGGGGCCGCGCAGGGCCTCCGGCACCGCGCCCTTGCCGTTCCAGAGGTGGAAGTCAGCGTGGGGGGCGTTCTCGCGGGCCTGTTCCAGCAGTTCCGGCACCGCGTCGTAGGCAGCCCAACGGTCAACCTCGCCCCCGAACCGGGCCGCGTCGGGGCCGTGGCCGCAGCCTGCCTCCAGCACTCGCGCCCCCGGTCCCAGCCGCCCTTGCAGCAGCGCGTCGAAGGTCAGTTCGGGGTCGGGGCCGTCCAGCTCGCGGGTCCAGGGATGGCGGTAGCCGCCGGGCTCACGGGCCAGGCGGGCATACCACTCGCGGGAATGGGGACGGTCGGGCATCTGCCCAGGCTAGGGCTGGGAGGCGGGGCGTGCGTCGGCCGAATGGCCGGGGGTGGAGGAGCTTGCCTTCGCCGCCGCATACCCCGCGTCCAGTTCCGGCCCCAGGTCCAGCAGCGCCGTGATTCTCCGCACGACGCTCTCCAGCCAGTCGGCGTCGTCCAGGGTGAGCCTGCGGCCCCGGCGGTATTCCACCCAGTTTTTCAGCACCGGATACCCGCCCAGCGTGTAGGCCCAGACCCGCCCCGGCACCCCGGCCAGTTCCAGCGTCTCCGACAGCACATACACCTCCCGCGCCTCGTCATAGCGGGGCTTCGGGCCGATGCTCAGGTCGCTTTCCTGGGCCTCGGTGTCGCGGCCCGCCCGCACCAGTCGGCCCACCCCGCCCGGCAAGGTGGGCCGCGCCCCCGGATCGAGCAGCGCCGCCACCCGGCGTCCTGCCTCGCTGCTCTGGGCCAGCACCGCCCGTTCCTGCGGCATCGGCACGCGCGGCCAGTCCTCGGCCAGATACTCGGCGTGTTCCTCGCGGTAGGCGGGCGCACTCAGCACCGCCAGCGTGTGATAGAAGACCTGTTCCGCCAGTTCCCACGCCAGCGCATTCGGTTTCCCGTCTGCCCCGCGCACCGCCCCATACCGCGCCAGCACCGGCCCCGGCCTGGGCAGCGGCTCGCACGCCGACCCCGCTTTGGGGGCCGCCACCTTCAGCACCCCCGCCCGCGCCAGATCGTCGTAAAAGTCGGCCAGATTGGGCAGGTACTGGTATTCGGTATCGGACACGAAATGCTTGAAGCGGAGGCGGAGGGGGAAGGCCACAGCATCTGGGTCGAACAGGTGCAAATCCGAGAGGGTGCGTCCGGCAAAGGGTGGACTGTAGCCGCGACGCATCGTTTGCGTTGAATACAAGAAGACGTTTTTGTCGTCAATCTGACGTTTGAAGTTCAGATTTTTACGCTGTACGAGCTTCGATTCTTCCTCGTACCAAATCCACCGCAGATCAAAGGGCCGGTATTGATACGGCGTCGAACGGTCCTCGAAGGCTTGTTTGATGAGTGTCGCTCGCACTGCGCCCGGATCGCTGTATTCATTGGCAGGCGTCATTAAGCGTGGCTGCTGTGTGGCGATTTCGGCATCAGAAAGCTCGGCGTCGTAATAGCGGGTGAATCTCTCAACAAGTTCGGCCTGCGAAAAGCCAGTCACCGCCTCATCCTTGCCTGTATGAACACCGATGAATTGAACGGGGAACACTTCCTCCAACGTCGGCCATTCCCAGTAAGCATCCTCACCCTGAAGGGGTTTCAGGATGTAGCGGTGGGCGCGGCTTGGGGTGAAGGCCGGGGCGTAGGGATTGTCTTCCCCCAGCAGGGCGGCCCTTTTCTGTGCGCCGCTGCCCCGATATTCGCGGTAATGCACCTTGGCACAAGGTGCATCCCGCTCCGTCCCGCTCCGTCCCGCTCCGTCCCGCAACTTGACGAACGTTCCCACCGCCACGCCCACGCGGATGCCGCCGCTGGTGCCGGTGGTAAAGACGCTGCCGTCGCCCGCCTTGTGGGCACGCTGGTTGCCGTGCAGGTCGTCGATATAGATGTGGTCGAAGCGGGTCAGCAGGTGCTGACGCATGACCGGATGGCTGATGCCCGTGAGGTAGCTGCGGTTGGTGATGAAACTGACGACGCCTTCCTGGCCGTGCTCGGCCACCCGCCACTCGGCCAGCCGCAAGAAGCGGATATACAGGTCGTCGAGCAGTTGCTTGCGGACGCCCCAGCTCTCGCGCAGGCAGGCCTTGTAGGGGGCGATCAGGGCCAGTTCCTCGGGGTGGTCGGGCATGTCGGCAAAGCGGGCGTAGGGCGGGTTGCCGATCATGACCATGATTCGCCGGGCCTGCTTGACGCCCTCGGTCCGTTCCTGTTCCTCGGCCAGTTCGGGGTACAGCGTGGCGGGCTTGTTGGGGTTGGGTGCCCAGCCGTTCAGGCTGTTGGTCAGCAGGACGTTGACCCGCTCGTCGTCGCCGCCCGGAGTCTGCCCGAGGGGAGCGCCCGCCTCGGCCAGCAGCAGCGCGAGTTGCAGGTGCGCGATGGCAAAGGGGGCGGGCAGCAGCTCGAAGCCGAAGATGCGCGTCTGGAAGGCTTCCTTGAGCCGTGCGCCGACGCGTCCCCGGCCCTCCTTGTGCAGCTCGGCGTGCAGGAAGCGGCCCAGTTCCAGCAGGTAGCCGCCCGTGCCGGTGGCCGGGTCGAGGATGGTCACGCCGGGGTCCAGCAGGCCCAGGGGGAGGTTGAGGTGCGTTTGCAGCAGCCGGTGAACGTGCCCGATCTGGTAGCGGATGATCTCGGGCGGCGTGTACCAGATGCCCAGGTCTTTCTTGAGGTCGCGGTCGAACGCTTCCAGAAACGGCTCGTAAAAGTAGGTGACCGCCTCGCCGTTCTGGAAACTTTGCAGGAAGGGCTCGGCGTCCACCCGGCGCAGCAGTTCCACCGCGCGGTCCACGGGTGCCCGCAGGTCCAGCCGGGTCAGCTTGCGGGAGGTGTTGACCTCGTCGAGCAGCAGCGTGATGACGGGGATATGCAGGTCGTCGGCGATGTTCTCGCGGGTGACCTGTGCGCCCTTGCCCGCCCGCGCCGCCGTGACCCACCCGGCAAAGAGGCCGTAAAACAGCGCCTGCACCAGGCTGGAGCGGAAGAAGTGGTTCAGCTCCGCCTGTTTCGCGGCCCAGTTCGCCTCGTCGCGGCGCTGCTGTTCGGCGCTGCGCCTTCCCTTCTCGAGTCTCGGCAGGCTGAAGCTGGTGCCCAGCGCGTCCTCCATCGCCTTTCGCAGCGGCGCGAGCGCGTCGTCGTCCTGGCCTTCCAGATTGTCCAGGGCCTGCCGGGCGTAGTAGGCCAGCAGCCCGGCAATCTTCTCCGGGCGGCTCAGGCTGCCCCGCGCCGTGGCCCACACGTTCAGCAGCCCCGCGAGGCCCTCCAGGTGCGCCGCCACCAGCGCGGCAGGTTTGCTGTCCCCTGTCAGCTCGGCGTGGGGAATGGTGTAGCGCCCCAGCTCGGCCGGGCCGTCCAGCACCACGAACTCGTGAAAGTTGGTCAGCAGGGTTGGGGCCTGTGCGGCGTACCGCTGCGCCTGCCCCTGGCCGTGCGCGTTCCTCGCCAGCGGGGTGTCCAGGGCCTCGGCCTCCCCCAGCGCGACATTCTCGGCCCCGCCCCTTTCGCGCAGGGCGAAATCGGGCAGGCCGCCCTCGTCCTTGCCCGGATGGGTGATGACCTCGTAGTCGGGCAGCAGGCTGTCCAGCAGCGCCACCAACAGCGGCAGGTAGGTATTTTCCGGTGTTCCCTTGCCGTGCGCCTTGCGGATGGCCTTGACGTACTCGGAAAACGCCGCTTTGGGGGTGCTGGGAGCCATGTGGGGCCACTATTCCACGCGCCCCACCCGGCCCGCTCCCCAAACCTCTAACCCCGCTTGGTCACCCCGTCTGTCGTCATCAGCACGCCGTACAGCTCCGGGCGGCGGTCGCGGAAAAAGCCCATCCCGGCGCGGAACTTTCTCGCCTCCGCAAGGTCGAGGGTGTGCAGCAGCGGTCCTTCCTCCGTCTCCCCGAACTCGGCCACGATCTCGCCCGTGTAGTCGGAGATAAAGGAATGCCCGTAGTAGGTCTGCGTCAGGTCCCCGACCCGTTCGGTGCCGATGCGGTTGGAGGACCCCACGTAGGTCGAGTTGCTCACCGCGTGCCCGACCATCGCCCGCTGCCACATCTGGTAGTTGTTCGGCGTCTCGACCTCGGCGGGTTCAGAGCCGATGGCGGTGGGGTAGAGCAGGAAGTCCGCGCCCATCAGCATCATCGCGCGGGCGGTCTCGGGGTACCACTGGTCCCAGCAGATGCCCACGCCCACGCGCCCGAAGCGGGTCGGCCAGACCCGGAAGCCGGTGTCCCCGGTGGCGAAGTAGTACTTTTCCTCGTAGCCGGGGCCGTCGGGGATGTGGGTCTTGCGGTAGTTGCCGAGAATGGCCCCGTCCGCGTCGATGCACACCAGCGAGTTGTAGTGCGCCTGCCCCGCCCGCTCGAAGTACGAGAGCGGCAGCACCACCCCGAGTTCCTGCGCCAGGTTCTGGAACCGCCCCACGAAGGGATGGTCGTCGAGCGGATGCGCCAGCCCAAAGTAGTCCTCGCGCTCGACCTGACAGAAGTAGAGATTTTCGAACAGCTCGGGCAGCAGCACGACCTGCGCTCCCTGCCGGGCCGCCTCGCGCACGTGGGCCTCGGCGCGGGTGAGGTTGTCCTCGAGCTGGTCGGTCATGTGCATCTGGATCACGGCCAGATTGACGTTCTGGGTCATGGGTGGTCCTCCTGTGGGGTCATTCCGAGGCGCCGGGCCACTTCCCCGGCAGGCCGGGTCAGGCCGCTGCGGGCGTCCATGTAGGCACGGTACACGGGGTCGAAGGCGTGAATGAGAACGGCGGTCACCCCGTGTTCGTCCACCTGCATCCCCTGAAGGCAGAACCCCGCCCGCAGCTTGGGCAGCAGCACGGCGGTGTTGGTGGCGTGGTGGTGGCTGCGGACGAGCGCGTAGCCCTGCCCCCGCAGGAAGTCCAGCACGACGGGCAGCAGCCGCGAGTACGCGCCCCGGCCCCGGTGCCCCGGCAGCAGCGCCGTGTTCACCATGTACGCGGTGCGGGTGTCCCACTGCCGCGAGAGCTGCCAGCCCACGACCTCGCCCGCGTGGACGACCAGCCAGGCGTAACGGGGCACGTCCAGCGGCGGCAGGGGCGCGGGGGCACGCCAGTCGAAGCTGACAGTCGCGTAGGCGGCGGCCTCCAGCTCGGCGTAGACCGCGCGGAAGATCGGCTCCGGCACGGGGTGGAGGGTGTAGCCGTTCCCCAGGTCCACCCCGGCTCCTGCCTCAGGGGGCAGGGGGAGGTGGGGGGGCATGGGCGCGGCGTGTTCGGCCAGTTCGCCCAGGCCCAGCCGCCGCGCCGCCTCCCCGCTCGCCTGCCGTAAGCCGCTGCGGACGTGCATCGCGTCCCGGTAGGCCGGGTCCAGACTCAAGGTCAGGGCCACGTTCAGGCCCCCCTCGTACAGGTTCAGGCCCTGCACGAAGAACCCCGCCCGCAGTTTGGGGATGATCACGCGGTTGTTCGTCGCCCGGTGGTGGCTGGTCACCAGCGTGTATCCGGCGTCCCGGTACACGTCCAGCACGTGCGGCAGCAGCCGGGTGTAGAGGCCCTGTCCCTGGTGCTCGGGCAGGATTCCCGTGTCGGCCATGTAGACGGTGCGCTCGTCCCGCGCGTGGGCGTGGTGCCAGCCGACCAGCCCGTCCCCGTGGTACAGCCCCCACTGGAATGTCTCCCCCAGTGGCGGTGGGGGCTTGGCGGGTGGGTCGAAGGCGTAGCCCCAACCGCCGCCGAAGATGCGACCCTCCAGCCGGGCGCAGGCGTCGCGGTAGGCGGCGTAGGAGAGGGGGCGGGCCTCGTCCCCGTCCCCCAGCGCGATCACTCCCCGGTCCACAGCGTCCCGGCGGGCTGCTGTTGGGTCAGGCAGTGGAAGGACCCGCCGCCCTCGATGATGTTGCGGCTGGGCAGGCCGATCACCTCCCGGTCCGGGAAGAGGGGCCGCAGCACCTCCAGCGCCCGCTCGTCGTTGGGGTCGTTGTAGAGCGGCACGGCCACGAAGCCGTTGCCGATGTAGAAGTTCGCGTAGGTGGGCGGCAGCCTCCCCTCGGCCCCCTCCAGCCGGGTGGCGGGCAGGGGCAGTTCCACGATGCGGAAGGGTTCGCCGCTGAGGTCGGTCATCTCCCGCAGCTCGGCCAGATTCTTCGCCATAACCGCAAAGTTGGGGTCCGACTCGTCCTCGGCCACGCTCGTCACGATGGTCCGCTCGTCCACGAAGCGGGTGATGGTGTCGATGTGCCCATCGGTGTGGTCGTTTTCCAGGCCGCCGTCGAGCCACAGCAGCTTCTCGACTCCCAGCGTGTCGCGCAGCAGCGCCGCGTACTCGGCTTCCGTCAGACCGGGATTGCGCGTGTCGGTGAGCAGGCACGAGCGGGTGGTCAGGCCCACACCCGCTCCGTTGACCTCGATGCCGCCGCCTTCAAGGACCTCCGGGCGGTCCCAGTGAGGGAGCTTCAGGTGGGCGGCGACGTGTTCGGGAATCCGGTCGTCGTTCTCCCACTCGAACTTGCCGCCCCAGGAGTTGAAGCGCCAGTTCACCAGCGAGACGCGGCCCTGCCCGTCGCGCACGAAAATCGGGCCGTTGTCCCGAATCCATGAGTCGTCCAGCGGAACTCGGTGGTAGGTCACCCTCGCTCCTCCCAGCCGCCCCCGCGCGTCCGTCTCGCTCTCCTCGTCGCGGACCAGCAGGTGCACCGGCTCGAAGCGGGCGATGGTCCGCACCAGCTCGGCGTAATCGCCCCGCACCCCGGCGAGGTGGCCGAACCACAGTTCGTCGTCGGCGGGCCAGCTCATCCACGTCGCGGCGTGTTCGGCCCACTCGGCGGGCATGACAAAGCCCCGCTCGCGCGGGGTGGGGTCAGTGGGGGAGAAGTGCTGCATGGCCGGTATTAAAACAGACCCGGCCTGGGCCGCAGGGTGACGGGGGCCTGGGCGCCCCTGGCTTCAGCGGAAGTTCAGGCCCACCCGCAGGCCCGGAGAGAAGAGGTTCAGGCCCTCGCCCTCGCCGGGCAACAGGAAGCTGTACCCCAGGCTGCCTTCTGCGAACGCCGTGACCGAGCGGGCCACGCGCACTTCCCCATTGATGAGCAGGTGGGGCCGCACCACCGTCAGGATGCCGTTATGACGCTCAATCCCCAGCCCGGCGCCCGCCTGCACCCGGCTCGGGGTGTTGGGCGTCCCCGTCAGCGGAAAGAGCACACTCGCATCCGCCCCGAAGCCCAGGGTGTAGCCCACCAAGCTGCGCACATCCACGCCCGCCCGCAGCGCGTACCGCTCGGCGTCGTAGGTGGCCTGCACGCCCACACCGAAGTCCAGCGGCGTGTCCACCGAGAGCCGCACGCCGTAATAGGTGGTTGGCGCCGCCTGCGCCACGCCGGAAGCCAGGGCCAAGAGGCCGCCGCACATCAGGAGTTTGTTCATCGGCTCAGCATAGGCGGGAAGTCGTCATCAGCAAGGCGCAAACCGGCGGCGTGTTAGAGCCTGTTTGAAAAGTCGGACGAGGTTTCTCATCGCCACGATGAACACGCGGTTTTTGCCCCTCCCCCCTTGTGGGGGAGGTCGGGAGGGGGGTGGACGGCGGTGCCGTCCCAGTGCAGCAGAGGCACTCCCTGGTCCCCTCTGTGAGACCCTTTTCAAACACGCTCTTAGGACTGACCGTCGGTGAAGGTCAGACGCGGCAGCCGCTCGAAGGTCGCTTCCCGCAGCCGCACGGGCAGATACCAGCCGTCGATGGCCGACGTGACCCGCGGCTCCGGCAGCGTCATATGCAGCAGGGCGAGGCGGTCCCCCCGGCGCACCAGCACCGACGCCCTGAGCTCCCCCGCCTGAATGCACTGCACGTCCGGGCGGCAACGGCTGTCCTGCACCCGCAGCACGGTCAGGGTGAACTCACCCAGCCGCCCGGTTTGCCCCGGCTGAAGCTGGAGGGTGGCGGCACCCGCCGTACCCGCGAGGGCCAGCAGAAAGGTGGTCAGGAGGCGGCGCACGACTCGCTCCGCTCAGCCTCAGCCCAGCAGCGGCCCGCCCTCCGTGCACGCGAGCGCCCGGAAGTGCCGGGCCTTGTCGGGCAGGCCCATCGCGTCGTAGCACTCGGCGAGCTTGAGCGCGAAAAACTCGACGGCGCGGCAGTCTTCGCGGCGCTCGGCGGCCTCCAGACACTCGCGGTAGTGCAGCACGGCGAGGTGGTACTGGGCTCCAGCGGCAGCGTGTTCAGCTCGGCAGTGGCTCATCCGGAGGGACACGATGTCGGTGCGAACGCCGTTCATGGGGCTGAGTGTAGACAGCTCGCCGGGCAGATGAATGAAAGATGAAGCGGATTCGGCCATGCAGACGCTGTTCTCTGAACTGGGTCAAATCCCACCAACAGCGAGAATCGCGCTGGGCCAGGGCTTACCCGACGACCCGTGCCCGCACGCTCAGCGCGGGCAAATTCACGTCACTCAGCCGCACTTTCAGAGCAGTACCGGGAGCGGCGGGGGTGCTGACGGGCACGTCGAAGGCGAGTTCCGGAATCAGCAGGGTGGCCTGCGGTCCCCGGCGGTCCACGACGACCGCGTCCCACTCGCGCTCCGGCTGGGCGGCGACAAAGCGCAGGGTGTGGTGCCTTCGGCTGAGGCGCTCGGCCTGCCGGGTGGCGTCGGCGTTCATGCCCGCCTGCGCGACGCGGCCCGCGACCGCCTTGCCGCCCAGGGCCTCGCCCCCGGTGAGGTGCGCCCGCAGTTGCTGGTGCACCACCAGGTCGAGGTAGCGCCGCATCGGGCTGGTCGCCTGCGCGTAGAGGTCGAGGCCCATCCCGTGGTGCGGTCCCGGCGCGGGCTGAAAGCGGGTGCGGGCCAGGGTCTTGCGCCGCGCCCACTGGGCGGGCAGGGTATCGCCGCACACCTCCCGCGTGGGGGCGTCCTGGGTGGCGAAGGGCAGCGCGAGGCTGTGGTCGTCGGCATAGATGGCCGCCCCCCACCCCGCCAGCGTCATGCACTCCTGCACCACGAAGCGCATCTCCGGCTTGGGCAGGGGCAGGACGGCCGCGCCGTGTTCGTCGGCCTTGACCCGCACCTCGGGCAGGTCGATGGAGAGTGCCCCCTCCCCCTCGCGCAGCTCGCGGCTCGCGCGGGCGAGGCGGGCCAGCGAGACGAAGGGTTCCTCGCCCGCCTCCAGCCGTTCCTGGGCCTGGGTGTAGGTCAGCCGGGTGACCCGCACGGTGGTCAGGTGAACGTCCACCGCGTCGGCATTTCCGTCCGCGTCGAGGTCCAGCGCGATGGACAGGGCAGGTGAAGTCTCGTGCAGTCCCAGGCCCGCCCGCTCGACCACCCCGTCCGGCAGCATCCCCACTGTGCGGTCGGGGAGGTAGAGGGTCGCGCCCCGCGCCCGCGCTTCCTGGTCGAGCGGGCTGTCCGCCGGAACGAGCGCGGCCACGTCCGCCACATGGACCCACAGCCGGGTCAGCCCCCCGCCGAGGTCTTCGAGGCCCACCGCGTCGTCGGGGTCGCGGTTGCCCTCGTCGTCGATGGCGAAGGCGGGCAGGTGGGTCAGGTCCAGCCGGGGCTCCGGGGCGAAGTCGGGGACAGGCAGCGCCACGTCTTGCAGCGCGGCCCCCAGGCGGTCGGCGTAGGGCGTCCGCGCCTCATCCCACAGCCCCAGCCGCAGCAGCAGGGCGTGGGCGGCTTCCGGTGTTTCTGGCTGTCCCAGGTCGCGCAGGGTCCGGCTCTTTTCCGCCTTGCCCCGCGCGAGCAACTCCACCTCCGTCCGCTGGGCAGGCGTGAGGTCCGGCAGGGCAGGCGAAGGGCTGGTCATGGGGATGAGGATACGGGGCGGCGGCCTTGGAAGCGGACTGGAAAGCCGAGGTTTCTAAATCCCGAAGTGGGGCGTTGAACTTAGTGCAGACAGTTGGAGCTTGGGAACAGGGACTGGACCCGAAGAGGTTGTTGTTGTCGAAAGATTTTCGGATCGACTTCCTCGCCCCTATATCCAACCTGGAAATCTAGTCTTGACAATCATGGATATGGATGTTTCTATTTCGTCAAAGGAGGAGCGCATGAATGAGCAGGCGAACGAAGGGTTTCGCGCACAGGTGGAGCGTCTGGTGGCCGAGGGCAAACTCACCCCCGAGGAAGGGCAGGAGTTGCTGGGGGAACCGGAGGGCATGGAGGCCGAGGCCGCGCCGGAGCACATGGCCGCCCACTCCACGGCGTCCGGCGAGGACACGCCGCCCGACCTACAACTGGACGTGAGTGGCTTTACCCTGCGTGTCGTGCTCGACTCGGGCGTGGTCAGCCCGCAACTGCACGCCAGCGAGGACGGCAAGCTGCTGCTGGAAGCCCGCCCCGACGGCTGGCGGGTGGCGCGGCGGCCGGGGCAGGAGCACCTGGGCTGGAGTTCGGTCAGCGCGGTGCTGAGCTTGCCCTTTTCCCCCCGGCATGTGCGGGCGCGGGTCAGCGGCGGCAATGTGACCCTGCCCGACCTCGGCGGCGAACTCGTCGCGCAGGTCAGCGGCGGCAACCTCCGGGCAGGCCGGGCGGCGAGTCTGCGGGCGGAGGTCAGCGGCGGCAATCTCACGGCGGCCGAACTGAGCGGCCCCACCCAGGTCAGCGTGAACGGCGGCAACCTCTCGCTGGAGGGTGCTCGCACCCTGAACGCCACCGTCAACGGCGGCCACCTGAAATGGGCCGGATGCCGGACGGGGGGCGAGCACCGGGTGGAAGTCAACGGGGGAGGAGCCACCCTGCGCCTGCTGCCGGGCAGCAGCGTGACCGTGGAGGCCGACGTGACCGTGGGCAGCTTCAAGGCCGATTTCCCGACCGAGCGCCGGGGCAGTTTCATGACCACGCAGCACACCGGACGCCTCGGCTCGGGCGAGGCCCACCTCTCCTGCAGAGCGACGGCGGGGCAGATCAAGGTGGTGACCGAATGAGAGAGAAAGTCCGGCGGATTCTCGACCTCGTGCGGGCGGGCAAGCTCACGCTGGAGGACGCCGCTCCGCTGCTCGCCGCCCTCAGCCCCCGGCTGGCGATGACCGACGCCGACCGCGAACTGATCGCCTCGCTGCTCTCGCGCGGCGAACTCGACAGCGGGCAGGTGGCCGAACACTTGCTGCTGCTGCGCGGGGTCAAGGACGTTCCCCAGCCGCCACAGCCACCACGTCCGCCGCAGTTTTCCGGCAACTGGGTGTGGGACGGGCGCGGGCGCCGTGGCCCCGGCCCGGTGAATATTCCCGTGAACATGGAGGGCCTCATGGACAGCGTGGGTTCCGTGCTGGAACGGGTGGGCGAGGTCGTGGACGCGACCCACGGCCCCGGCCCGGCGCACCGTCAGTCCCCTTCCGCCGCGCCGCGCATCCTGCGGATCGAGGTGGAATCCAGCGAGGGCGACAGCTACAACGCCAACCTCCCGGTCAGCCTCGCGCCCCACCTGGGCAAGCTGATTCCCCGCCACGGCATCGAGGCGCTGGAGCGGGCCGGATTTACCCTCGAAGCCCTGCAGCTCCTGCTGGAGGCCAGCCCCCCGCCCGGCAACCTCATCAGCGCCGAGGACAGCGAGGGCAACAGCGTCACCATCACCCTGAAATGAGGCCGGGGGAGGGAGGCGGGGAAGCCGAACTGGCCCCCGCCTCCCCCCGCGCCCCGTACCCTGACCCCATGCCCAGACCCCTGCCCCTGCCCTTTCCCGACGAGACGGAAGCGCCGCTCGTCACCGAACTGCGGTTTCCCACCAGCGGCGTGACCGTGCGCGGCGTGTTCGATCTCAACGAGTTCGCCACCCTGTCCCCCGAGAATCTGGAGTTCCTGAGGCTGTATATCCGCGTGCGCGGCAACCTCAAGGAAGTCGAGCGGGTGCTGGGCCTGAGCTACCCGACCGTCCGCGCCCGCTTCGACACCCTGCTCCGCGCCATCGGCTACGAACCCGAACCCGCCGACCCCCAGAGCGAGGTGCTGCTGAGCCTGGAGCGCGGCGAGATCACCCCCGACGAGGCGGCGCGGAAGCTGCGGCGTTAAGCTTCGCCGCCCTTCGCGCATAGGCCGCCGCGTGCGGGGCGTGGGTGGGGACGTGGGCGGTGGCGGCGGCGTGCCCGGCGGCGCGGGCAGCGGCTTTCGCGGCCTCGCCCGGAGCTTCCCGCGCCGCCGCGTGTGCGGCAAAGGCGGATTTCCGCGCCTGGGGCACCGTGATCTCACCCCGCGCCCACGCCCGCGCCGCCTCGATCGCCTCACGGGGCCGGGGGTCAGTCGGACAGGCCGCCTCGAACAGTGGCAAGACCCGTGCGGCCTCGTCGGCGGCGGCCAGGGCGAGGGCGCGGTGGGCCGGGTCGGTGGGGAGCGGGACCACGGTCTGGGTTACGCGAGCTGCCGCAGGTCGTCCCACACCAGCCGGACCTCGCGCAGTTCACCGCCGGGGATGGGGACCGTTTTCGCACCGTCCTCGCGTCCACCCTGCCGCACGTACCACTGCCGGGTGGGGTTGACGTCCAGCACCCACAGGGCGAGGGAGCGGTGCCCCTGGGCTGTGAGCTGCTCGGCAACTTCGCTCAGCAGCGCCCGACCCAGCCCCAACCCTTGCGCCTCCCTGAGCGCATAGAGGGTGTACAGCTCGGCGTCTGCGCCCGGATGGTCGCGCGGCGGCCCGGCCGAGGCGAAGGCGACGACCTTTCCCTCCCGCTCCCCGACGAGGACGATCTCCCGCCCCTCCGAGATCGTGTTCTGCCAGTTTGCCTCCCGCCGCTCGCGCATGTGGTCGTCCGTCATCCGGGCCAGGAAGTCGTCCGGCAGCAGCCCGGCGTAGGTCTCACGCCAGCTCGTGACGTGGACCTGGGCCAGCGCGGCTGCGTCAGTGGGCGTGGCGGACCGCAGGCGCAAGGGGAGGGGCGGGGTCATGCCGCAGCCTAGACGACCCCGCCGGGTGGGGGTACCCCCAGGGGCTGGCGGCGGCCCCCGCCGGGCGGGTAGCCTGCCCGCCGTGACATGGAGGGCGCCGGGGTCCCTGGCGAGCAGTCCGGAATTCCGGTTCCGGTACGGCTCGCTGCTGGTCGTGCTCGTCGGGGTGATGGTCACGTCGGTGGTCACGCTGCTGCTGTCGCCGGGCTGGAACTTCTCGGTGTCCGACCGGCTGGGGCTGGGGGGGCTGGCCCTCAAGAACGTGGCCCTCACCGTGTGGCTGTGGCGGCGACCGGACCACTTCACCCGGATCGGCCTGATCGAGCTGGTGCTGGAGGGCCTGGGCGGACTGGTCAAGCTGTGGAGTGCGCTGCTGGTCGAGCAGACGGCCTACGGCCTGGGCGGGTACGTGTACTGGCTCTCGCTGAACTACTTCGTGGCGGCGCTGGTGCTGCGGCCCCGCGCGGCGCTCACGGTCTCGCTGGGCTGGTTCGCGGCGCTGCTGGGCCTCGGGGTGGCGTACGGGCTGACGCCGGGCATTCCCGCCGAGCGCCGTGTTCTGTGGGCCAACGCGCTGCTGCAACTGTACCTGTCGCACCTCACCCTGATCGCCTTCCTGACGGTGCAGGGGCGGCTGCTGCGGCGCTACCTGGGAGCCATCATCCGCGCCGAGCGGCAGGCCCGCTTCGCGCACGTGGACGGCCTGACCGGACTGCCCAACCGCCGCCAGCTCGACGCCTGGCTGGAGGGGGCCGGGCGCGGCACGGGAGCCTGGAGCGTCATCCTTTTCGACCTTGACCATTTCAAGGCGATCAACGATGCCCACGGCCATGTGGTGGGTGACCGGGTCCTGCAGGCGGTTGCGGGGGCGGCCCGCAAGGCCCTCGGTCCCGGCGAGCAACTCGGGCGCTGGGGCGGCGAGGAATTTCTGGTCGTGTTGCCCGGACGGACCCAGGCGCAGGCGGCCGAACTCGCCGCGCGGCTCTCGGAGGCCGTCGCCGGGCAGGAGGTGCCGGGGGTCGGCCGGGTCACCGTGAGCTGCGGCCTCGCCCAGGCCTGGCCCGGCGAGGCAGCCCAGGACGTGCTGCGCCGCGCCGATGCGGCCATGTACCGCGCCAAGGACGAGGGCCGGGCGCGGGTGCGGCTGGCGGGGTAAGGCGGGCTCATACGGTTTCCGTCCAATCCGTTCTCCCACCGGAAGGGCGCCGATGGGAGAACTCCTTTCCCGGCAACCGCTTTGTTCCTGCTCGCTCTCCTGCGGAGCTTTGCAAGTCCGCTCGGGTTGAACAGTTTGTGTCACTGCTGGGCCGGAATCCGTCTCAGCCTTGCCCCCCCTCGCCCCGCCCCTCCCGCCACTGGGCATAGGTCATCCGGTCGATCTGGAAGGTGTCGCGCGTGCGGGTGTAGGTGCCGCGTCCGCCCATGCGCCCGATCAGGTCCAGCGCCGCCGTGTCCACGTACAGACGCTCGGGGTCGGCCAGCGCGTCCGCGTGCAGGTGCAGCCCCAGCACCTCCCCCAGCACGATGCGGGTGCGGCCCACGGTCACCGTCTGGACCTCGCGGCATTCCAGCGCGGCGGGACTCGCGGCCACGCGCGGCACCGCCACCCGCACGCCGGGCGCGAGACTTAGCCCCACCGCCCGCGCCTCGCCCATCCCGTGCGGAAAGTCGGTCGACGTCTCGTTCATGACTTCGGCCAGCGCTGCGCTTACCAGATTCACCGTGAACTCGCCGCCGGAGCCGATGTTGAGCGCCGTGTCCTTGGGCGTTCCGTCCGCGCGGTCGCCGGGGGCAAAGGCCACCACGCCGGGGTCCGAGCCCATCAGGCCGAAAAAGGAGTAGGGTGCGAGATTGACCTCGCCGCCCGGCCCCAGGGTGCTCACCCAGGCGATGGGCCGGGGCACCACGACGGCGGTGAGCAGCTTGTAGCGCTCGGGGGCGGACAGGGCGGCGAAGTCGAAGTGCCGGGTGTCGGGCGTCGGGGCCTCGGGGGTCATGGGGCCAGCCTAGCGGCGCTATCCTGCCCGCGTGCCAGGCGACCCCCTCACCTACCGCGAGGCCTACGCGCGGCTCTCGCGCATCGCCGCCGAACTCGAAACCGGCGAGGCGGACCTCGACCGGGTGCTGCCGCTGCTCGAAGAGGCCCGCGCCGCCTACGCCGCCTGCCGGGAGCGCATCGCGGCGGTGCAGGCGGCCCTCGCGGGCGACTGGGGCGAGGACGAGGCTAGGCCGGAAGAAGAGGACGCTGCCCAGGCCCCCGACCCCGACGACGATCCTTTTTAAGCGGCCTTCCCCGGTCCCGCCGGGTATCCTCCTCTCATGAGTGACGCCCGCCGCGCCCCCCCCGACGCCGCCGGAGCGGCCCCCCGCGTGAGTCCCCTGGTGTACCGGGCCGTCGTCTTCGTGATGGGCCTGCCGCTGCGCCTGCGGGGCGAGCGGGTGGAGGTGCAGGGCCAGGGGCACGTGCCGCCCCCCGGCACCCCGCTGATCGTGGCGGCGAACCACCGCACGGCGCTCGACCCCTTCATCATCGCGGCGAGTCTGCCGCCGGGCCGCTTCCTGCAGTTCATGGCGAAAAAGGAGCTGTTCGTGCCTGTGATCGGCCACATCATCCGCGCCGGGGGGTCTTTTCCAGTGGACCGCAGCACGAACGACCTCGGGGCGGTGCGGACCAGCCTGCGCATCCTGCAAGCGGGGGGCACGCTGGGCATCTTTCCGGAGGGCACGCGCGGCGGCGGCGAACTGCACGGCGGGGTCGCGCTGCTGGCCCTCAAGGGGAAGGCCCCGATCCTGCCTGTCGGCCTGCGGCGCGAGGGCAAGCGCTGGCTCGTGCGCTTCGGCCCCCCCCTGCCGCCCACCGGGGGCATCAAGGCCCTCACCGCCGAGGTGGGCGACCGCCTCGCGGAACTCGCCGGGGAACCGCTGCCCAGCCGGGTGGACGAGGGAGCGCTGTAAAGCCCCCATTCCCCGCCCCCCGGTTTGCCCTATAGTGCCCCCCGACGGAGGCAGGGAAAGCCGGTGGAAGTCCGGCACTGTCGCGCAACGGTAACCCCCACACGGGAGGAAGTCCGAACACCGGCCCCGTCCCGGCCTGCCCCAGGGTAGGGCCGGTTGGCCTGACCTCTCGCGGACTGGAGGAACCGCCCTGGCGCAGCCCAGCGCCCCCCTGGGGGCAGGAAGCCGCCCCCGGACGTGCCGAGACCCCCCATTCCGCCCCCACCGGGGCGGTTTCGTCGTTTCCGGCCCCCACACGCGGAGGAGAGCCCGAGAAGGAGCCCCACCCATGAAGACTCTCCCTGCCAAGACCGTGCTGGCCGTGTCCCTGCTCGCCCTGCTGCCCACCGCAGCAGCGACGACCTACCCCCTCACTCTGACCGACGACCTCGGCCGCAAGGTGACCCTCAAGGCGGAACCGGGGCGCATCATCAGCATGGTGCCCAGCCACTCCGAGACGCTGTGCGCGATCGGCGCGTGCGGCAAGCTCGTCGGGGTGGACAAGTACAGCGACTACCCCCAGCAGGTCGCGCGGCTGCCCAAGGTGGGCGACCTCTTCGCCCCCGACGTGGAAGCGATGGTGGCCCTGAAACCCGACCTCGTGCTGGTGAGCAAATACAGCAAGCTCGACGGGCCGCTGACCCAGGCGGGAATTCCCACCATTGCGCTGGACATGGAGAAGTACGAAGAGGTCTTCTCCAAGACGCTGACCCTGGGCCGCATCGTGAACCGCGAGGCGCAGGCGAAGAACGTGGTGCTGAACCTCCGGCGCGAGATCGCCCGCGTCGAGATTCTGACCAAGAACGCGGTGCGCAAGCCCACGGCCTATTTCGAGATCGACCCCACCCCGTACTCCATCGGACCGAACTCCTTTATGGGCGTGCTGCTGACCAAGGCGGGTGCCCGCAACGTCATCCCCGCCTCGCTGGGCGACTTTCCCAAGGTGGACCCCGAGCTGATCGTGAATGCCAACCCCGAACTGATGCTGGGCCTGACCCGGCAGGCGGCGGCGGCCCGGCCCGGTTGGAGCGGCCTGAGAGCGGTCAAGTCGGGCCGGGTGATCGACATCCC
This sequence comes from Deinococcus sp. NW-56, assembly GCF_002953415.1. NCBI lineage: Bacteria > Thermotogati > Deinococcota > Deinococci > Deinococcales > Deinococcaceae > Deinococcus > Deinococcus sp. NW-56. The sequence goes on from NZ_CP026516.1 coordinate 51,704, forward strand.
GAAGGACCTCAACACCATCCTCAGCCGCCCCGGTCCCCGGATGGGACAGGCGCTGCGGGGGCTGGCGCGGCTGATTCACCCGGAACTGTTCCGGTGAGGCTGTGGGCTCTGAGCCGTGAGCCTTGAGCGGAGCGCTGCCGTGACGCCGCCGCGTCTCTGGCGGGTGGGGCGCACCGCCGCACTGGTGGCCGCCTTGTGCGCCGCTGTCGTGCTGGCGGTGGGCCTGGGCAGCGTGACCATTCCCCCTGGCGAGGTGCTGGGCGCCCTGGGACGCGGGGTGGCGAGCCTCTGGACGGGCGCGGAGCTGTCCCCGGAGGACGTGATCGTGTGGCAACTGCGGTTGCCGCGCGTGGCGATGGGTGTGCTGGTGGGGGCGTGTCTGGCGGTGTGCGGGGGGGCCTTTCAGGGAGTCTTTCGCAATCCGCTGGCCGATCCCTACCTCCTCGGCGTCGCAAGTGGGGCGGGGTTGGGGGCGACGGTCGCCATCGTCGCGGGGTGGCCGCGCCCGCTGGTGCCGGTGGCCGCGCTGCTCGCGGCGCTCGCGGCGGTCGGCCTGACCCTCACCCTGGCCCGTGAGGGCCGCCGCCTGCCCCCCACCCGCCTGATTCTGGCCGGGGTGGTGGTGGGCAGCATCCTGAGCGCGGTGTCCACCTTCCTGATCCTGCGCGGCGAGGACCGGGCGCGGCAGGTGCTGGCCTACACCCTGGGCGACCTGGGTTTCAGCGGGTGGGGAGACGTGCTGACCGTGCTGCCCTACGCGCTGGCGGGCGGCGGATTGCTGATGCTGCTGGGCCGGGCGCTGGACACCCTGCAACTGGGGGACCTGACCGCCCGGAGTCTGGGCGTTCCGGTGGAGCGGCTGCGGCTGCTTGTCGTGCTGGCCGCGAGCGTGGCGACCGCTGCCGCCGTCGCCTACGTGGGCATCATCGGGTTTGTGGGGCTGGTCGTGCCGCATGTGGTTCGGCTGGCGTGGGGGGCGGGGCACCGGGTGCTGCTGCCCGTCTCCGCGCTCGCGGGGGGGACCCTGCTCGTGCTGGCCGACCTGCTGGCCCGCACCACGCCGCTCTCGCAGGTGGGCGTGGTGACGACGCTGCTGGGGGGGCCGTTCTTCCTGTGGCTGCTGCGGCGGGGGGGCCATGACTAGTTCGGTGGTCGGCACGGGCACCCTGGAGGCCCGCGACCTCCATGTCCGTGCGGGGAGTTTCCCGGCCGTGCAGGGCGTCACGGTGACCTTCCGGGAGAGGGAGTTCAGCGCCGTCATCGGGCCGAACGGGGCGGGCAAAAGCACGCTGCTGCGGGCGCTGCTGGGGCTCGCGTCGGCAGAATCGGGTGAGGTGCGGTTGCTGGGCCGCTCACTCCCGCAGTGGACGCGGACCGAGCGGGCGCGGACGCTGGCCTATCTCGCGCAGGGGGAGGGGCTGCCGGAGGCCGCGCGGGTGCGCGATGTGGTGGCGCTGGGGCGCGGGGCGGGGGAGTGGACCTGGGGCCTGCTGCCGCGCCGTCCCTGGACCGCCGAGGACGAGGCGGCGGTGGACCGCGCCCTGGACCGCACCGACACGGCCCGCTTCGCCGAGCGGCGGGTGGGCGAACTCTCGGGCGGCGAACGCCAGCGCGTGAGCCTCGCCCGTGCCCTGGCCGCACAGCCCCGCTTCCTGCTGCTGGACGAGCCCACCAACCACCTCGACCTCGCCTACGGCCTGGAGATCATCCGGCATGCCCGCTGCGAGGCCGCCGGGGGCCTGGGGGTGGTCGCCGTGCTGCACGACCTCAACCTCGCCGCCCGCGCCGACCGCCTCGTGCTGCTGGCCCAGGGCCGGGTGCTCGCGCAGGGCACCCCCGCCGAGGTGCTCACGCCCGCGCACCTGCATGCCGCCTACGGGCTGCGCGTGCGCGTGCTGCACGACGGGGACCGTCCCCTTATCCTTCCGGAGGATTGATGCCCGCCAAGTACTTCAAGACCAATGGCCACCTGCTGGTCTGTCAGGGCCAGAACTGCCAGGCCAGAGGCTCCGTGCTGCTGCACAAGGCGCTCTGGAACCACCTGGAGCGGCAGGCGCTCGCCTATTACAAGACGGGCGGCACCGTGCGCCTCACCGAGAGCGGCTGCCTGGGGGCCTGCTCGTTCGGCCCTGCCCTCTGCGTCTACCGCGCTTCGGAGGGAGGGCTGGAGGAAGGCTGGTACGCCGCGGTGGATTTCCCGCTGGCGACCCGTATCGCCCAGGCCGTGCAGGACGGGGCGGCGTTGCCGACAGAACGGAAGTACGGGCCGGAGTAGGCCGCCGCCTCTGACCAAGAGCTTCCCGTTTCCAGCAACCGCCCCCGGCTTCATAGGCCGGGGGCGATGCTTGATGTGGATGGAACGCTGGACCCTGTTCAGGCGGCGTGCGGTTCTCCAAGTCTCTCCCGTTACCCCGGCAAGTCGGCCAGCGCGTCGAGGATCAGGAAGTCCGGCCGTCCCACCGTGCCGCTGGACTGCATCGTGGTGCGGACCTCCGGGTCATTCAGAAAACCCTCGAAGGCCTCGCGGCTCTCCCACTCGAACAGGACCCGGACCTGACTCGGGGTGCCCGGCACGGTAAAGACGTGGCTGCGGCGGCTGCCGTGCTTGCGGCGTGCCCTGGCCCCCGCCGTGGCGAAGACGCCGATGAACTGCTCAAGGTCGCTGATCTCGACGGTCGCCCAGATCTGGATCATGACGTTCCCCTTTTCTCCGGCGGGGCAGACCTCAGCCCCGCACCACTTCCAGCAGCTTCTCGCCGTACTTGCGCAGGCGCTCCGGTCCCATGCCGCGCACGGCCTTCAGGTCGTCCATCGTGTAGGGCACCCGGCGGGCGATCTCGGCCAGGGTCGCGTTGCTGGCGATGATGAAGCGGCTGACCTCCTGACGCTTGGCCTCCGCGTTGCGCCACTCACGCAGCCGGGCGTAGATGGCCGCCTGCTCGTCGGTAAGGTCGGCGGCGGGGTCGGGGGCCGCACCTGCCTCGGTGGTCACGGGCAGGTCCGGGGCGAGGTCGGGCGTGGCGGGCACGGGGTCCGGCTGGGGTTCGGGCGCCGCGTCCCCCATGACGGGAGCCTCGTCGGTGGCTGGCTCCTCGGCAGGCTCGGCCTCCGGTCCGGCCAGGGGCGGCTGGACCTCCAGTTCGGGTTCGTCGGGACCAGCGCTCACCGGGATCGGCAGCGGGGCAGGGTCCTCGTGGCCGCTGCCGCTGAAGACGATCTCGGGAGTCCAGACTTCTTCCTCGGGTTCGGCGGGCGTGGGGGCCTGGGGTGCCGGAGCGTCGGGCGTGGGCGCCTCGAAGGTCACGCGGGTGGGGGCGCTGTCGGGCTGCGGCTGGTCCGGGCGGGCGGCGTCCGGCTCGGGACGGTCAGGCGCGGGCGGGCGGCTGGGGCGTGGCGCCTCGGCCCCCACCCCGTCGGTTGACCTCCCCGAACGGTCGCCCCGGTCGCGGCCGAACCGGTCCCGGTTCCGGCGAAAGCGCGACTCGTCCTCGCGCTCGGGGCGGCGGTCTTCCGCCTGTTCCCTTGCCACGGGGGCCGGGGCAGTGGGCGCCCCGCCGCGCAGCAGGGCCAGGGCCGTCTCAGTGTCCTGAAGGCCCGGCGTAAACACCACCCCGCCGTCCACGCTGCGGGTCGCGGCCAGCACGCCGCCGGGAACCCAGGGGGTATCGGGGGCGCTGTCGGGCGGCAGCAGCAGCGCGGTGGGGCCGAAAGGCAGGGCACCGCCCCCCAGCCGCTCGGCCAGGGCACCCACCGTGCGGGCCACTCGCGCCAGCCGCAGCGGGAGGGTCGCCACATCGCGCAGCGCGAGGGCCACGGCGGTGTCCGAGGGAGCCGGGGCGGCGGGCGTGGGCGCCTCCCCCTGTCCGAACAGCAGCGCGAGGTCGGTGTCCCCGAAGCCTGTGAGGGTGACTCCGTGGCGGTAGACCACGTAGGTCGCGCCCTGGGCGAACCAGCCGCCGCCAGGAGCCAGGGTCGCGTCCACGATCACGGGCACGCCTGCCCGCTCGGCGCGGCGCAGCAGCCGCTCGTCGGGTTCGGCCAGCCACACGGCCCGCGCTCCGGTCCAGTCGGCATCCAGCCCGGCGGCGGCCAGCCCGAAGTTCGCCAGCGCCGCGCGGCTCACGCCCAGGCGCTCGTCCACCCGCACGGTGCCCGGCCCCAGCAGCGTTCCGAGTTGCCGGGCCAGCGCGGGTTCGCCCGCCAGGGTCAGGCCCCACCCGGCGCCCTCCAGATCGGCCAGTGCCCCGGCCAGCCGCGCGTGGGGATCGCCGCGCTCGGCGTGCAGGGCCACCAGCCGGGCGTCGGGGCGGGTGGGGGGAGAGGGGAAGTCAGCAGTCATGCCGTCCATTGTGCCGCACCGGACCGCACGCGCGGCCCCCGGATGGAGGGGACCGTAAGGGGGAACGCCGCGCCGCTAGCGCCCGAAGCGCCGGTCCCGCCCCTGAAAGTCGCGCAGCGCCCGCAGGAAGTCCACCCGCCGGAAGCCCGGCCAGTACACGTCGCAGAAGTAGAACTCCGAGTAGACGCTCTGCCACAGCATGAACCCCGAGAGCCGAATCTCGCCGCTGGTGCGGATGATGAAGTCGGGGTCGGGGGTGCCCGCCGTGTACAGGTGGGCGCTGATGTGGTCAGGCTCCAGCTCCGCGATCACGTCCTGCAGGCTGCTGCCCTCCTCCGCCCGGCGCGAGAGGTGGCACTTGATCGCGTCCACGATCTCCTCGCGGCCCCCGTAGCCCACGGCGATGTTCAGGGACATGCCGTCGTACCCGGCCGTCTTTTCCTCCAGCTCGCGCAGGGCGTCGAGGACGTGGGGCGGAAAGGCGTCGTGCTGCCCGATGGCCCGCACCCGCACCCGGTTGGCGTGGATGCGGGGATCGGTGGCGAGGTTCCGGGCCTCGCGCTCCAGCAACCCCAGGATGTGCGCGAGTTCGCCGGGGTCGCGGCTGGTGTTGTCGGTGGAGAGCACCCAGATCGTCGCTGCCGGGATGCCCAGTTCCAGGCACCACTGGAGGACCTCGTGCGCCTTGTCCGCCCCGAAGGAGTGCCCCAGTTCGCGCTGCATCCCGGCGGCGCGGGCGTAGCGGCGGTTGCCGTCCAGAATCAGGCCCAGGTGCCGGGGCAGCTTGCCGTGTTGGCGGACCTCGCGGGCCAGCCGCTGCTCGTAGCCCCACAGCAGCGCCCCCCGCCCCGCGTCCCGGACCTTCTGGACGGTGCGCAGCGCGGTGTGCAGGGCAGGGCGGCTCATGTCGGGGGGCAGTCTAGCGCCTGGGGTCCGGGGGCGGGGTCCCTCCAAAGGGGGAGGTCATACGGGACGGCTCTGATTCCAGAACATCCGGGAAAGCGCCATAGGGTCTTCCGTCGCCGCCCCATCCCGTACTTTGTGCTTCTCGCTCTGCTTGGCAGCTTGACAAGTCCGCTCGGATGATTCCTGGGAGTCATCGCAAGTTGGTCTCAGCCCGGTGCGAACAGCGACTCGGCCCGCCGCCGCCAGAGTTCCAGCGCCTTGTGGTCCAGCCGCGAGAGCGCCTCAGCCGCGACTGGAACCGGGGCCGGGCCGCCCGCCCCCGCGTAGACGGTCAGCCGCACCCGGCGGTGGGTCATGGTGTGGGTGACCTCGCCCAGTTCGCCCGTGACGGCCGCGCCGAGACGGGCGCTCAGGCGGGCCAGCGCGTCGGCTTCCTCCTCGTCCCCGCGCACCTCCTCGGTGGGGAGGCCCATCAGCCCGCCCAGCAGTGAGCCCCCGCGCCGCTCCAGCACGGCCCGCTCCGCGTCTCCGATCAGGAGGGCCACCGCCCGCACCTCGCGCACCGCCGCCCGCACTTTGGGAGCCGGAAAGCCCGCCGGGTCGCCCGAGGCCCGCGCCACGCACCACTCGGCCAGTGGGCACTCCGGGCAGCGCGGCGCCTTCGGGATGCAGACCGTCGCGCCGAGGTCCATCACCGCCTCGTTCCAGGCGCCGGGGCGGGCGGGGTCCAGCAGCTCGTCGGCGCGGGCCTGCACCCAGGGCTCGGTGGGCTGGCGCTCGCCCCACAGCCGCGCGAGCACCCGCCGCACGTTGCCGTCGTTCACCGCCCGCGCTTCCCCCAGCGCGAGGCTGCTGATCGCCGCCGCCGTGTACGGCCCCACCCCCGGCAGCGCCCGCCAGCCCTCGTAACTCTGCGGCCAGCCCTCCCGCGCGATGGTCCCCGCCGCCCGGTGCAGGTTGCGGGCACGGGCGTAGTAGCCGCAGCCCTCCCAGGCCTTGAGCACCGCTTCGACCGGCGCGGCGGCCAGCGCTTCCACCGTCGGGAAAGCCGCCAGGAAGCGCTCAAAATACATCCGGCCACGAGCAACCTGCGTCTGCTGAAGCAGCACCTCCGACACCCACACCCGGTAAGGGTCGCGCCGACCTTCCGGCCCTACCCGCCACGGCAGGTCGCGGCCCCGCCCGCCAAACCAGGTCAGGAGCGCGGGGCGCAGGGCAGGGAAGTCGGCGGGAGCGGGCGTCACCGGGGGAGGATAGCGGCGCCGCGCCCGTCCAAAGGCGGCGGGAGGCGCACTCCGGGCCGGGCCTTGAGCTGGGCTTGAGCGAACTCGGCCTGTGGCAAAAGCTGCTGCCCAGTCCGCTTGCGGCGGGCACAGTGATTCCATGATCGCCTTCCATCCCCAGATGTTCGTGCGGGTCGAGCAGCTCGAAGGCCCGCGCTCCCCGGTGCCGCGCCCGCTGGACAGCGGCTTTCAGGAGGGGCGCCTGTACCGGGTTCTCGGCGTGTACAACCCCTCGGAGACCTCGGACGCCTACTTCATCCTCGCCAACGACCGCGAGGAGCTGTGGTTCATCTGCCAGCGGCACCTGCGCTTCGCGGGCCTGCACGACACGGCGGCCCACCACCTGCCTGGCCCCGACCCCGTACTGGGCAGCGCGGCCGACTGAGCGCGGGGTGACTCAGGCTGGGGAGGATGAATTTCATTCAGGCCCTCGCGCTCGGATTGGTCGTCTCCGGGATGGCCGTGCTCTACGCCCAGACCATGCAGTGACGGCTGTTCCCCAAAGCGGAGACGGGCGCCCCCGCAGGAACGCCCGCCTTCTTCCCCTTCCGACCGCTACTGCAAGCCCTTCACGTAGGTATGAATGGCCTCGATGCGCTCCGGGGTGGCTTCCTCCCCGTTCAGGCCCGACTCCGCGAACCGGGGCATGACGGGCGCGAGGGTGCGGCCTCCGGGAGCCTGACCGTGCAGGACGGCGGCATTGAAGTCGGGTTCCGACCACGCGGCGCTCTCGGCCAGGCTGGGGCCGACCCCGCCCTGCGCCTGACCCCCGTGGCAGCCCGCGCAACTGCTGGCATACAGGGCCTGCCCGTTGACGGTGGTCTCGCCCGCAGCGGCGGTGACGATGGCGCCCCCGCCCGTCTCGTGCGCCACGCCCACTCCGGCGCGGTACGACCCGATGCCGATGGCGGCGGCGAGCGCGGCGAACACCACCACGGCCGTGATCTCCCGGCGGGTAAAGCCTCGGTCGCCCGACATCAGTAGAGCCTCCAGCCAGGAACGAGTTGCATGTTGGCGAACATCCGCGCCAGCACCGGGCCGTACATCAGAATCACGAGTACCAGCGACACCGCCCACAGCGCCATCAGCGGCTCGGTGGCCTTGACCAGCTTGCCCGCCGTGGCGAGGCTGGTTCCGGCGGGGCTGATCGGCTCGGAGTAGGGAATGGGCGCGGCCGTCTCCCCGTTGTCCACCCGCTTGGACAGCAGCATCCGGAACAGCACGTAGAAGTACAGAATCGCGCTGACGAGCAGAATCACGCCGCTGATCGCGGTCAGCAGGGTGGGCAGGGCGATGGGCAGGTCCCCGAAGGTGTCGGCCGCCGCCGCGCTGATCTGCGAGCGCCGGGGCACCCCGTACAGCCCCTGCCAGTGCATGCCGAGCGCGAAGACCATCATGCCGATAAACCACGTCCATACCGCCGCCGAGGCGATCTTCATGGAGGGCAGCCGCTTGCCGGTCAGGTGCGGAATCAGCCACAGGGCGATGCCCATGAAGCTGAGGGTGGTCGCCGTCCCCACCGTGATGTGGAAGTGCCCCGGAATCCAGGCCGTGTTGTGGACCACACCCGAGAAGGTCGAGCTGGCGTTCACGACGCCGCCCGCGCCCCCGGCGATAAAGGAGATCATCGCCAGCACCTGGGCGCTGAAAATCGCGTTGCCCCAGGGCAGCTTGCCGACCCAGCCAAAGAGGCCCCGGCCGCCGCGGGCGCGGGCCGCGTCTTCGAGCGCCGCCCCCACGCTGAAGGCGGTCAGCAGGCTGGGCACCGCGATCAGGAAGGTCAGGAACATGTGGATGTTCTTCCAGAGGTTGGAGATGTTGGGGTCGGCGTACTGGTGGTGAATGCCCACCGGCACGCTGTTGAGCAGGAAGATCACGAAGACCAGCCGGGTCAGCGGCTCGGACACGAGGCGCCCGCCCGCGTGCCGGGGCAAGAAGGCGTACCACGAGATGTAGGCCGGAAGCACCCAGAAGTACACGATCGCGTGCCCGGTCCACCAGAACAGCGTCTTGGAGATCAGCGGGTCCACGCCGCCCACCAGCCCCAGCGACCAGGGAATCAGCAGCCCGACGACCTCGATCACGATGCCCAGCGACGCGACTGCCCACATCATCCAGGTCGCCACGCTCATAAAGGCGACGAGGGGCGTGACCTTGCCGGGGTTCTCGCGCTTCCAGCGCAGCCACATGTTCACGACCTGCCCGACCACGAACAGGCTGGAGCCCACCATGATCGCCGCGCCGATGTAAAAGAGGGCGTCGCCCTGCATGGGCGGGTAGAAGGTGTACAGCAGCGTGGCCCCGTTGGTGAGCAGCGGCACGGCGGCCATCAGCAGCCCCAGGGTCATCACGACGTACGTGAACCAGGCGAACTTCATGTTGATGCGCATCCCGAGGTCGCGCACCGGGAGGTACAGCATCCAGCCGGAGATGAAGAACTGGGTGAACACCAGCGCGTTCAGCACCCCGTGCAGCGAGAGGCCCTGGTAGTAGGACCCCAGCAGGTTGCGGATGATCGGCCACTCGTAGACGTTGATGCCGCCGTAGTTCAGCGCTTGCAGCGGCCCGATCATCACCCCGATGAACAGGGCGAGAAAGGCGGTCACGATGTAGTACTGGGTGACCTTTTTCAGGGAAGCGAGGTAGGCCGCGTCGCCCACGGCCGGGACCTCGCGGATGGGATGGACCAGCGGCGTGGCCCGTGGGGGAGAGATCGTCACAGGGTTACTCCGTTCCGTCCTGGGTTCGGGCCTGGGTCTGGGGTGCCTCCACGATCACCGTGTTGATCATGTTGTGGTGGCCGGTGCCGCAGTACTCGTTGCAGATCAGGCTGAGGGTGCCGGGGCGCCGGAAGGTCGTGGTGAAGCTCGCCACCTGCCCCGGAATCGCGGTCGCGTTGATGTTGGTGCCTTCGACCTGATAACCGTGCATCACGTCGGCGGAGGTGATGTGGATGGTCACCGGGCGTCCGGCGGGCACGCGCAGCGCGGCGGGCTGGAAGGCGAAGGCGCGGGCGACCACAAAGGCTTCGAGCGTGCCGTCGGGGTTCTCGCGCAGGCCCGGCTCGCCGAAGGGCGTAGCGGCGAGGTTACGCGGGTCGAGGCGGCCATTGTCCACCCCGGTGATGTGGTGGCCGCCGCCGCCGGTGCCCTCGATGACGGTGTAGGTGCCGCTGATAAAGCTGGCGATGGCCGAGACAAAGAGCAGCAGCACCATCACGACGGCAATGCCGAACCAGATGTTCTCGTAGCGCTCCAGGGTGTGGTGTTCGAGCCGGGGGGAGGGAACAGGGGCGCGGGCCATCTCAGCCCCGTCCCTGCTGAATGCCGAGCACCAGCATCCACAGCCAGATCAGCGTGAGCATCAGCACGGCGATCACCATCAGGGTGCCGATGGGGGCCGCGCCGGGCCGGGAGTGAGGCTCGTGGGCGGCGTCCTGCGCCGGGGGGGTGCGGTCGGGGGGGGTGGGGGGGGGCGTCATGCAGTTTGCTCCTGGGTACGGGCCGGGGAGGTTGCGGCGTAGTCGCGCAGCAGGTCGGTCACGGTGACCATGCCGACCACCTCGCCGCGCTCCCCCACCACCGGCATGCCGCCGATCCGCCGCTGCAGCAGGGTGCGGGCCACGTCGCGGGCATCGGCGCCTGGGGTGGTGGTGATCACGCTGCGGCGCATCACGTCGGAGACGCGAATCCCGGCAAGCTGGGTGGTCGCTTCCCACATGCTCAGGGTGGTCACGCGGCCGGGCATGGTCTCGCGCAGGTCGCGGTCGGTCACGATGCCGACCAGCGCCCCGCCGTCCACCACGGGCAGGCGGCGAATCCCGTGCTGGCGAAGGAGGTGGGCCGCGTCCGGAACACTCAGGTCCGGCGCGGCGCAAACGGGGGGATGGGCCATCAGTTCCGAAACAAGCAAGGCAAAAACCTCCTTCCCTGGAGGTTCTCGCCGGGGCATTACGGGGTCATTACCGGATCTGGCTGCCCACGGGCCAGCCCCAGCCGGGTAGCCGAAACCTGGCAGGAGGCCAAGTCTGGACCCAGGCGCAGACGCGCGCCCCCTCAGTGCACCTCCGGTCCCCGCAGGGCACTCAGCAGGGGAGCGCGGCGCTGCTGCTCGGCCTCCTCGGCTTCGCGGCACAGCAGTTCTCCGGCCTTGAGGCGCTCGGCCAGCAGCACGGTGTCGGGCATGGGCGTATCGCCCACCTCGTCGCGCAGGAAGCGGCGGTAGCGGCGGTAATGCTCGACCGCCTCGAAGCGCCCCCGCGTCTGGGCGAGGCAGGTCATCAGCCGCTGGTGGTGGTCTTCCCCGATGTAGGGGTCGGACCCCACCGCCTGCCCCAGCGCCTGAACGGCGAGCGGGCACTCCCGGCGCAGGCAGTGCAGGGTGGACAGCGCCACGTAAGCCCTGACCCGCAGCGAGCGCCAGTACAGCCGCGCTTCCTCGACCCAGTCGGCGCGGATCTGCGGCAGGTACTCGCCGTCCACGCAGGACAGCGCCCGGCGCAGGGCCTCCTCGCGTTCCGCATCGTCCTTGGCGTGGACGGCGGCTTCCATACCCGATTGCAGGATCGCGGTGTCGCTCGCGGCCAGCAGTTCGGGGTGCAGCAGGTAGCGCCCGCGCACCTCGGCCACCGCGTCGGGGCGGCCCAGGGCCGTCCGCAGGCGGTGCAGGGCCACCCGGAAGCGGTTGGCGGCCGCCGGGCCGTCGTCCAGGCCCCACAGGTCGGCGAGCAGGTCGGCGCGGTAGGCTCCGTCGGGGTGGGCGTGGAGGTACCACAGCAGTTCTTCGGCGCTGCGGGCGGGCCAGGACAGCGGCTGTCCGTTCACGGTGACCAGCGCGTCACCGAGCGTGCGCAGGTGCAGGGCAGGGGGGGCAGAACGTGGGCTCGTCATCTCTCGTGACTCCCTTCACGAACAGGATGCGCCTCGTGGGGAAGGCAGGTGTCCCGGTTGGGTCGGCACAGCGGGAGGGATGGACCTGACCTGACTGTACCACCGCTCGCAATCTTGCGTGGGCCGGCGTACTCGCGCAGCATGGCCGCATGAGAGACCTGCACCCCGCCCGCCCGGAGTTCCTCGACCTGTTTCCGGCCGAGGCCCGCGTGACCCGCCTCGCCGGGGGCTTCACCTGGGCGGAGGGGCCGACCTATGTGCCTTCGCGCCGCGCCGTCATCTTCAGCGACGTGCGCCAGAACCGCACCTGGCGCTGGACGGACGCGGGCAGGCTAGAGGCGGAATTGCACCCCAGCGACCACCAGAACGGGCACTGCCTAGACGCGGCGGGGCGACTCGTCGCCTGCTCGCATGGCCAGCGGGCACTGCTGCGGCAGGAGCCCGGCGGGGAGTGGACCGTGCTGGCCGACCGCTTCGAGGGCCGCAAGCTGAACAGTCCTAACGACGTGGCCCTGCATCCGGACGGCAGCCTGTGGTTCACCGACCCCACCTACGGCATCGACAAGCCCGAGGAGGGCTACGGCGGCGAACGCGAGCAGTCCGGCAATTTCGTCTACCGCCTCGCGCCGGACGGCACCCTGACCGCACCCATCCGCGACCGGAAGATGCCCAACGGCCTCGCCTTCCCGTCGCCCGACCTCCTGCTGCTGGCCGACACGGGCAAGGACGACGGCCATATCCACGCCTACCGCGTGACCCCGGACGGCGAGGCCACCCACGACCGCATCTGGGCCACCGTCCGCCCCGGCAAGACCGACGGCCTGCGGGTCGACGAGGCCGGGCGCGTCTGGAGCAGCGCGGGGGACGGGGTGCATGTGCTGTCGCCCCAGGGGGAGGAACTCGGCCGCATCGCTGTGCCCGAGACCGTCGCCAACCTGTGCTTCGGGGGACCAGAAGGAACAAACCTCTACATGACGGCGAGCACCGGGCTGTACCACATCCCCACGCGGGTGCGCGGCCTGGGTTGACACGGTCCTTCAACGCGAGAGGGACGGAGCCACGCGCCCCGTCCCCCCAGTCCCGGCTCGCCTCAGCGCAACCGGGCCTTGTCGTGCAGCTTCCTGGCGATTTCCATGATCTCGCCCATGTCCCACTCGGGAGAGAAGGCCCCCGAGTCGTGGCCGCCGTCCACGTTGGGACCGCCTTCGATGGAGGTGTACTCGTCCACGAAAACCTCCGAGCCGTCTTCCGGGTGGGTGCCCTGCCAGATCGTGCTGAGCTGGGTGAAGTCGGTGTCGCTGAAGCGGTAGAGCTTGCGGTGGATGCCCTGGTCGATGATCCGCTTGGACTCGGGAATCAGGGCCGTGGGGATGTTGGGCATGGGCAGCATCTTTTCCATGTTCACGCCCGTCAGCGACTCCAGCGCCTTGGCGTAGGCGATCTGGTGCACGCCCCCGCGCACCAGCAGGTAACCCACCAGCGCCTTGGCAGTGGGGTCGTCCACCATCTCGTAGACGCGCAGCTTGTTGTGCCGCGCCGCGCCCTCCAGGAAGAAGTTGTGGGTCAGGTCCAGCATCAGGTTGCCGCTGGAGTACACGTAGTCGCCGCTCCAGGCCTTGCCGTGCGAGTCCGCGATCATCGCGCCCGGCCCCGCCGCGATGAAGTGCTTGGCGTAGCGCACGTCCTGGGCAAAAGAGAAGGGGTGGGTGGTGGGGTCCACCGGGGCCTCCTGATCCTTCACGTCCGGCCCGGCGAGCAGGCTGTTGATGGTGGCGGCGACCAGTTCGATGTGCCCCAGTTCCTCGGCGGCGATGTTGGCGATCAGCTCGTAGTAGGGCCGCAGCGTGTCCTTGCCCCGGAAATTGAACGACTGGGTCATGTAGTTCATCAGGGTGGACATCTCGCCGAATCGTCCGCCCATCAACTCCTGCACGGCGGCGGCGCCGTTGGGGTTGGCTTCCTTGGGAAGCGGGAGATCGAACTGCAACTTGTCGATGCGTAGGAACATGGGAACCCTCCTGGGGCTGTGGGGCACAGGGGCGGACACGCTGGGCTGACCCATCTATCTCACGGGGCGAGCTCTGCCGCAGGCGTGAGCCACCCCACCATGTAAAGGCCAGCACAAGGAGGGATGCTTCGCCAGGGGGAGGCTCGGGCAATCCGCCTTAACCCAGCTATCAGCGGCGCGGTCCCGGCGCGGGGATACTGTGCCGCCGACGACAGGAGGTTGGATATGGGCATGTTGGACGGCAAGGTGGCCTTTATCACGGGCGCGGCGAGCGGCATCGGAGCAGGCACGGCGCGGCGGTTCGCGCAGGAGGGCGCCCGCGTGATCCTCGCGGACGTGCAGGACAAAGAGGGGCAGCAGGTGCTGGATGAGATCACCGGGGCGGGGGGACAGGCCCTCTACGTCCACTGCGACGTGTCGGACGCCGACTCGGTGCGGGAGGCGGTGGAGGCGGGGGTGCAGGCCTTCGGGCGGCTCGACATCGTGTTCGCCAACGCCGGGATCAATGGGGTGTGGGCGCCCATCGACGAGCTTCAGCCCGAGGAGTGGGAGAAGACCATCGCCATCAATCTGCGGGGCACCTACCTCACGGTCCACTTCACGGTGCCGCACCTCAAGCGGGCGGGTGGCGGCAGCATCATCGTGACGAGCAGCGTGAACGGCAACCGCACCTTCTCCAGCCCCGGCGCGAGCGCCTACAGCACCTCCAAGGCGGGGCAGGTGGCCTTTACCAAGATGATCGCGCTGGAACTCGGCCGCGAGAACATCCGCTGCAACGCCGTCTGTCCGGGGCTGATCCACACCAACATCGAGCAGCGCACCGAGCACCGCGACACCGAGAAGCTCGGCATCGAGGTCGAGCTTCCCGAGGGCAGCCCCGCGCTCAACGAGGGCGAGGGCGAACCGGTGGACGTGGCGGACACCTGCCTCTTCCTCGCCTCGGACCTCAGCCGCCACGTCTCGGGCGTCGAGATCTACGTGGACGGCGGGGCGTCCTTGCTGCGCTGATTCCCCCCGCTCCCCTCCGTCTGGAATCCTCCCCGCTCGGGCGACGGAGGGTTCCAGGTTTTGCCTGAAAGGACCGACATGGGCCTGATCGTCGTTTCCAACCGTGAACCCTACGCGCCGAAGAAGGGCGAAGGCGGGCAGCTCACCTGGGTGCCCTCCATCGGGGGTCTGACCGCTGCGCTCGACCCGGTGCTGCGGCGCGTGGGCGGCACCTGGATCGCCTGGGGGGAAGGGCAGCCGGAGGTGGAGGAGGTGGCGCTGCCCCAAGGCGGCCCCCGCTACCGCCTGAAGCGCGTCCCGCTCTCCGAGGCCGAGGTCCGCGACTACTACCACGGCTTTTCCAACCGGGCGCTGTGGCCGATGAGCCACTACTTCATCGAGCGGACAAAGTACCTCTCGGCCCAGTGGGGGGCGTATGTGGAGGTCAACCGCCGCTTCGCGGGGGCGGTGCTGGAGGGCGGGGAGCCGGGCGACCCGGTCTGGGTCCACGACTACCAGCTCGCGCTGGTGCCCCGGCTGATCCGGGACTCGCGGCCCGAGGCCCGCATCGGCTTTTTCTGGCATATCCCCTGGCCGTCCTCCGAGGTCTTCCGCACCCTGCCCTGGGACCGCGAACTGCTGGAAGGCCTGCTGGGGGCCGACCTGATCGGGATGCACACGCCCGACTACGTGCGCCACTTCCTCTCGGCCTGCCGCCGGGTGCTGGGGGCGGAGACCCAGGGCGACACGGTGCACTGGCAGGGCCGCGCCGTGCGGGTGGTGGACCGCCCCATCGGGATCGAGGTGGACGAGTACGGGGCGCTGGCCTCCAGCCCGGAGGTCGAGGAGGCCGCCGACCGCATCCGCCGCACCCTGCAAACCCAGTTGCTGCTGGGGGTGGACCGTCTGGACTACACCAAGGGGATTCCCGAGCGGCTGGAAGCCTTTGGCGATTTCCTCGACCGCCACCCCGAGGCGCGGGGCCGGGTGACCCTCCTCCAGATCGCGGTGCCCAGCCGCGAGCAGGTCGAGTCCTACCGCCAACTGCGCTCGCGGGTGGAGGGGCTGGTGGGGCGTATCAACGGCAAGCACACGCAGGGGGGCTGGGCGCCCATCCAGTATGTCTACCGGGGCGTGGGGCGCGAAGAACTCGTCGCCCACTACCGCGCCGCCGACGTGATGCTGGTCACGCCCCTGCGCGACGGCCTGAACCTCGTCGCCAAGGAGTTCCTGGCCTGCTCGCGCGACGGGGTGCTGGTGCTCTCGCGCTTCGCCGGGGCCGCCGACGAACTCCCCGAAGCCGTGCAGGTCAACCCCTACAACCCCACCGGGCTGGCCGAGGCGCTCAATCAGGCCCTCGGCATGTCGCTGGAGGAGAAAAAGGCCCGCCTGACCCGCTTGCAGGAGCGGCTGCGCGGCAGCGACCTGCGGGCCTGGGCGGACGGCTTCGTGGCGGAGTTGACCGGCGCATGAACGTGCCCCCCGATCTGCTGACCCTGGGCGAGCGTCCCCTCCTCGTCCTGGCCGACTACGACGGCACCCTCGCCCCGATCGTCCCCCGCCCGGAGGAGGCGTGGCCGGAGCCGGGAGCGCGGGAGGCGCTGGAACGCCTGCTCGCGGGGGGACGGCACCGCGCCGCCGTCGTGACCGGGCGCCTGGCCGAACAGGTCCACGCGTTCCTGACCCTCCCCGACCTCCCCGTCGTCGGCCTGCACGGGATGGAGTGGCCCGGCGAGGAGATCGACCCCGCCGACGCCGGGGCCATGCGGCACCTCGCCGCGCACCTGCCCGCCGTGCCCGGCCTGCGGGCCGAGGACAAGGGCTGGACCCTGGCCGTTCACTACCGCGAGGTAGCGGGAGATCGGCAGCCCGACGTGGAGGTCGCCCTCGCCGCGATCCCCCTCCCCCCCGGCTGGGAGGCCATCGCTGGGAAGAAGGTCCGCGAGTTCCGCCCCGGCGGCTTCGGCAAGGGCCGCGCGGCGGGGCGGCTGGCGCAGATGCACCCGGAGCACCTTCCCGTCTTCCTGGGCGACGACGTGACCGACGAGGAAGGCTTCGTGCGCCTGCGGGCGCTGGGCGGCGTGACGGTCAAGGTGGGAGGGGGCGACACCGCCGCCGAGTACCGGGTGGACAGCCCCGCCGACGTGGTGGCGCTGCTGCGGGCCTGGGTGGGCGCCTAGCCCTGGGCGCCGACGACCGCCTGCACCCGACCCACCTGCCCGGAGGTCAGCCGCACCTTCATGCCGTGCGGGTGGGTGGGCGACTTGGTGAGCAGCGCCGCGACTACCCCGCGCGTGAGCTTGCCCGTGGGCTGGTCCTGCTTCTGCACGATGTCCACGGTGAGGCCGGGGCGAATCTGGGAACGGGACGGGGGCATGGGGGGAGGATAGGGGAGAGTGGGTGCCCGCCCTACCCAACTACCACCCGTTTGCCTCGAAGGTTCGCCTGGCGGCTTCCGTCTCGAAGGAAGAACCCCACCCCCCAGCCGCTCCAGATGTCCGGCACCGCGTACAGGCACACGCCCAACTGATCGCCCATGCTGAATGCCGCGCCCCGGCAGCTCACGCGCCCGCGTTCCACGCTCGCCCCCCACGCCAGCGTGAACGACCCGGCCGACGAGGGCGCCCCGTGGTCCCCCTCCACCGCCGCCCGCACCCGCTCGGGCGTGGCTTCCTGCACGTCGTACCGCATTCGGAACCACCGATACCCCACGTCCTGCACCAGCACCACGCGGCCCCAGCCCGAGCCGCTCAGCAACTCCGTAGAGAGGGACAGCCACCACGCCCGCACGCTGGGCGGCACGTTCTCCCACCCGTCGGGCCGGGAGTCGGCGGCCCAGATGCAGGAGAGGTGGGCGTCGGCCGGGGGCGTCACCCGTGCCAGCGCCCACTTGAGTTCGGGAGAGGACAGCGGAAGGTCGAGGGGAGTGATGTAGCCTCACAGCTCGGAGCATGGGTTGTCTGCCCGTACTCAAACCTCCAGCGCCAGCTTGTCCACGTCGTTCAGTAGCGGTGTCCCCGCCGGGTACTCCCCGGTAAAGCACGCCCCGCACAGGCCGGAGCCGCCGATGGCCTCCCGCAGCCCGCGCTCGCTGATAAATGCGAGGGTGTCCGCGCCGATGAGCGCCCGGATTTCCTCGACGCTGTGGGTGCTGGCGACGAGTTCCTTGCGGGCAGCGGTGTCGATGCCGTAGAAGCACGGGTGCGTGATGGGTGGGCTGGACACCCGGAAGTGGACCTCGGTGGCCCCCGCTTCACGCAGCAGATTCACGATCTGGCGGCTGGTGGTGCCGCGCACGATGGAGTCGTCCACCAGCACGACCCGGCGGCCCCGCACCGCGCTGGTGGGCGAGAGCTTCATCTTGACCTTCAGCTCCCGCGCCTCCTGGGTGGGGGCGATAAAGGTGCGGCCCGCGTAGGGGTTCTTGTACAGGCCGTAGTCAAAGGGGATGCCGCTCTCGCGGGCGTACCCGATCGCCGCGCCGATGCCGGAGTCGGGAACGGGGACCACGATGTCGGCCTCGATGGGCTTCTCGCGGGCAAGCTGGGCGCCCATTCGGATGCGGCTCTCGTGAATGTCCACCCCGTCCAGAGCGCCGTCGCTGCGGGCGAAGTAGATCCACTCGAAGGAACAGGGGGTGGGCCGCTTGGGTTCCACCATCAGCGAGTGCAGCCCGTCGCGGTCGAACCACACCAGCTCGCCGGGCTGCACGTCGCGGATCAGGCGGGCACCGACGGCGTAGAGGGCACACGGCTCGGAGGCCAGCACCCACGCGCCGTCGTCGCGCTGCCCGATCACCAGCGGCCGGACCCCGTGCGGGTCGCGGAAGCCGAGAAGCTGGGTGCGGCTCATCAGCACGCAGGCGTAGCCGCCCTTGAGCTCCTTCATCGCACTCGCCGTCGCCTCCACGAGGTCCATGTGCGACTCGCGGGCGATCAGATTGAGCATGACCTCACTGTCGTTGGTGGTCTGGAACAGCGCCCCTTCCATCAGCATCCCGCTGCGCACCTCGCGGGCGTTCACGAAGTTGCCGTTGTGGGCGAGGCCCAGGATGCCCTTGTTGGTGCGGGTGGTGAGCGGCTGCGCGTTGAAGCGCAGGTTCGACCCAGTGGTCGAGTAGCGCACGTGCCCGATGCTCACGCGGGCGTTGGGCAGGCGCAGGCCGTCGAGCCGCCGCTCGTCGAAGACCTGGGTGACCAGCCCCAGGTCCTTGTCCACATGAAAGCGGTCGCCGTCGCTGACGCACATGCCCGCCGCCTCCTGCCCCCGGTGTTGCAGGGCGAAGAGGCCCAGGTAGGTCAGCCACGCGAGATCGTTGGGGTGGGGCGAGTACAGCCCGAACACACCGCACTCGTCCTGCGGCTTGTCGGTCGCCGGGTCGAAGATCATCCCAGAATCTCCCGCAGGGGGGTTTCATGGGCGGTGCGCAGCGTCTCAAGGTTCACGCTCAACTGTACGTTCGCCCCACTCACCGCAATGGTCACCCGGTCACTCCCCGGCAGGCTCTCGCCCAGCGCCGTGAAGGGCACGCCGAGGCCCTCCAGCACGTCCTGGGCCTCCTGCTCGTGGCCCACTGGGACTGCCACGATCACCCGGCTGTGGGCCTCCCCGAACAGCAGGGCGTCGGGGCGCACCCCTTCGGGCGCGGCCAGCGTGACCTTCAGGCCCTGCCCGCCCGCAATCGCCATCTCCGCCAGGGCCACCGCCAGTCCGCCCTCCGAGGCGTCGTGCGCGGTCGTGGTCAGGCCCGCGCGAATCAGGGCCAGCGTGCCCGCGATGACCTTCGCCTCCAGCCCCAGGTCGAGGTCCGGCACCCGCCCGGCCTCCAGCCCATGCACGGTTTCGAGGTACTGCGAGGCCCCGAGGGTGGTCGCGTGCTCACCCAGTAGGTAGAGGACGTGCGGCCCCGGCTTCAGGTCCAGCGTGGCCCGCACGGTCACGTCGGGGAGCACGCCCACCATGCCGATCGTCGGCGTGGGGTGGATGGCGACCTTGTGATCGCCTTCTGCATACTGGTTGTAGAGGCTGACATTGCCGCCCGTGACCGGGGTATTCAACGCCCGGCACGCGTCCGCGATGCCCTGCACCGCTTGCTGAAGCTGGTAGTACACGCCCGGCTCGTGCGGGTTGCCGAAGTTGAGGTTGTCGGTGATCGCCAGCGGCGTCGCCCCCACGCAGGCGAGGTTGCGGGCGGCCTCCGCGACGGCGGCGGCGGCCCCCGCATACGGGTCCAGATACACGAAGCGCGGATTGCAGTCCGAGGTCGCGGCCACGCCCATGCCGCTCCCCTTGACCCGCAGCACGGCGGCGTCGGCCGCGCCGGGCACGACCACCGTGTTCGTCATGACCTGATGGTCGTAGCGCTCGAAGATGGGCCGCTTGGAGGCAATCGTGGGGTGCGAGAGCAGGTCCACCAACACCGCGCCGAGGTCGCCGGGCACGGGCACGCCACTCAGGTCGCGCTCGCGCTTGGCCCGGATGTCCGGGGACTCCACGCCCTTGCGGGTGTACTTGGGCGCCTCGTTGAGCAGGGCGACGGGCAGGTCGCACACCACCTCGCCGCGCCAGGTCAGGCGGTAGCGGTCGTGGGCCTCTACCTCCCCGATAGTCACCACATCGAGTTCCCACTTGGCGAGCAGGTCGAGCAGTTCCTGTTCCCGGCCCGGCACGGGGACCAGGATCATGCGCTCCTGCGACTCCGAGAGGCACAGCTCCATCGGCACCATGCCCTCTTCGCGGGTGGGCACGAGGTCGAGGTCCATCGTGATGCCGAGGCCCGCACGGTAGGCCATCTCGCAGGTGCTGGACACCAGCCCCGCCGCCCCCATGTCCTGCACGCCCGCCACCAGCCCGGCCTGAATCGCCTCCAGGGTGGCCTCCAGCAGCAGTTTTTCCATGAATGGGTCGCCCACCTGCACGGCGGGGCGGTCCGCCTGACTCGCCGCGCTGAGGTCCGCCGACGAAAACACCGCGCCGCCCAGCCCGTCGCGCCCGGTCTTGGAGCCGACGTACACGATCTGGTTGCCGACCTCGCCCATCGTCCCTTTCGCGAGGTCCTCGTGGCGCAGCAGGCCCAGGGCCATCACGTTGACGAGCGGGTTCTCCTGGTACGACGGGTGAAAGGTCACCTCGCCGCCCACGGTGGGCACCCCGATCGCGTTGCCGTAGTGGGAGATGCCCTCCACCACGCCGTTCACCAGAAAGCGGGTGCGGGGGGAGTCGGGGTTGCCGAACCGGAGGGAGTCCAGCACCGCGAAGGGCCGCGCCCCCATCGCGAAGATGTCGCGCAGGATGCCGCCCACGCCCGTCGCCGCGCCCTGCACGGGTTCGACGGCGGAGGGATGGTTGTGGCTTTCCATCTTGAAGGCCACGCCCCACCCTTCGCCGATGTCCACCACGCCCGCGTTCTCGCCGGGGCCTTGCAGCACCTGCGGCCCGGTCGTGGGAAAGGCGGAAAAGAGGGGCCGCGAGTTCTTGTACCCGCAGTGTTCGGACCACATCGCGCCCACGATGGCGGCCTCCAGCGCGTTCGGCTCGCGCCCGATGCCCGACACGAGGAGGTCGTATTCGCCCTCGGTCAGGCCGAAGGTGGCGGCCTGGGAGCGGAGAGAGTTCACCTGCGTCACTTAACCAGCGCCCCTTTCAGGCTCTCGAAAATCCCCAGACCGTCCTCGCTCCCCAGCAGCGCCTCCACCGCCCGCTCGGGGTGGGGCATCATGCCCAGCACGTTGCCGCCCTCGTTCACGATTCCGGCGATGTCGTTCAGCGAGCCGTTGGGGTTGTCCACGTAGCGGAACACGACGCGGCCCTCGGCCTCCAGCCGGGCGACCGTCTCCGGGTCGGCGTAGTAGTTGCCCTCGCCGTGCGCGATGGGAATCTCGATAATCTGATTTGCCTCATAGGCGCCCGTGAAGGCCGTGTGCGCGTTCTCCACCCGCAGGTGCACCGGGGCGCAGTGGAAGTGTAGGTCGCGGTTGCGCGACAGCGCTCCGGGGAGCAGCCCCGCTTCGGTCAGCACCTGAAAGCCGTTGCACACCCCCAGCACGAAGCCGCCGCGCTCGGCGTGGGCCTTGACCGCCGCCATGATCGGGCTGCGGGCGGCGATGGCGCCCGAGCGGAGGTGGTCGCCGTAGGAAAAGCCACCCGGCAGGAACACCAGCTCGGTGCCCTCCGGCAGCCCCGCTTCGGTGTGCCATACGAACTGCGCGTCGGAGTCCAGGGTCAGGCGGGCGGCGTGCAGGGCGTCGGCGTCGCAGTTGGAGCCGGGGAATTGAATAACGGCAGTCCTCATAGGCGCTCCAGCTCGGTTACGGTGCGTTCGCCGCCCGCTGTGCCGGTGTTCACGGTCGAGGCGGGTTCGAATAGCATGACCCAGACTTCTTCCGTCTCCGCGACCGGCTGATGTTCCACGCCGCGCGGCACGATCAGGAATTCCCCCTCACGCACCCGCACCTCGCGGTCGCGAAAGCCCATTCGCAGCGTTCCCCGCACAACGAGGAACAGTTCGTCCTCATGCTCGTGGGCGTGCCAGATGAACTCGTCCCGGAACTTGGCGAGCTTGACCTGCTGGCCGTTCAGCTCTCCCACGAGCTTGGGACTCCACGCCTCGGCGAAGAGGCCGAACTTCTGCTCCAGATTGACGGGCTGGGGGGTGGTCATGCCTCCTCCAGCTCCCAGCGGGCATCCTCCATGATGGGGTTGCTCAGCACGTCCCGCGTGATGCCCGCGAGCTGCGCTTCGACCTCGGGGCGCTCGCCCGTCAGGGTCAGTTCGATCAGCTTGCCCACGCGCACGCCGGAGACGTTGGTGTGGTCGAGGTGCGACAGCGCCCGCTCGACGGTGCGGCCCTGCGGGTCGAGGATGGACGGCTTGAGGGTGACGAAGACTTTGGCTTGGTACTGGGGCATGGGAACTCCGTGGGGGTGCGGGGACAGGTTCAGGCGGGGGCCGTCACGCGGCGCAGCATCTCGGCGTAGGCATCCTCGACGCCGCCCAGATCGCGGCGGAAGCGGTCCTTGTCGAGCTTTTCTCCGGTCGCCGCGTCCCAGAAGCGGCAGGTGTCGGGGCTGATCTCGTCGGCCAGCACGACCTGACCGTCGTGGGTGCGGCCGAATTCCAACTTGAAGTCGATCAAGCGGATGCCCCGCGCGGCGAAATAGGGCACCAGAAAGTCACGGACCTTCAGGCTCAGCTCGCGCAGGCGCCGCAGTTCCTCCTCGGTCGCCCAGCCCAGCGCCACCGCCGTGTCGGTGTTGATCAGGGGATCGCCCAGCGCGTCGGACTTGTAGCAGTATTCGACAACCGGGCGCGAGAGCTGCGTGCCTTCCTCCAGCCCTAGCCGCTTGCAGAAGCTCCCGGCGGCCACGTTCCGCACGATCACCTCAACGGGGATGATCTCGACCGCCCGCACCCGCTGTTCCCGGTCGCTCAACTTCTCCAGAAAGTGCGTCGGAATCCCGGCCCCCTCCAGCAGGGGGTAGAGGTGCGCCGTGATCGCGTTGTTGATCTCGCCCTTGCCCCCGATCTGGGCGCGTTTGACACCGTTGAAGGCGGTCGCGTCGTCCTTGTACTCCACGACGTACTCATGCGGGTTCGCGGTCGCGTAGACCCGTTTGGCCTTGCCCTCGTAGCGCTGCTCAAGTTTCATGCCGGGACTCCAAAAAAAGAAGCGAGCGGCTCCCGGCCATCGGGAAAACGCTCGTGGGATGGGCGTGGCTGGACCTGTGGGTGGTCATTCGGGGGCCTCCATCGCCGCCTCTCGGGCGGGCTTACCGCGCCGGGGGAGGACACGGGGCGTCTCGCGGGACGCGGGTGGAAGGGAAGAGGAGAGGGAACGCAGCCGGGAGGGGCTGCCGTGCTCCACCTTAACACCGTGTTAAGCCGTGTGGGTCAGCCGTCCCCGCCGCGCGGACGCGGCACAATGCCCCCATGAACCGTACCGAGGCCACCCTGATCGCCACCGGACTCAAGTTCGCCGTCGTCAGCACGCGCTGGAACCACTTCATCGTGGACCGGCTGGTGGAGGGGGCGCAGACCGCCTTCGTGCAGCACGGCGGGGACAGCGCCGACCTCGACCATTACCTCGTGCCCGGCTCCTTCGAGGTGCCGCTCGTGGCGCGGCGGCTGGCCGAGAGCGGGCGATACGACGCGGTGATCTGCCTGGGGGCCGTCATCAAGGGGGCGACCGACCACTACGACTTCGTGGCGGGCGCGGCCACGAACGGCATCCTGAACTCGATGCTGCACACGGGCGTGCCCATCGCCTTCGGGGTGCTCACCACCGACACCACCGAACAGGCGATCGAGCGGGCTGGGACGAAGGCGGGGAACAAGGGCGGCGAGGCCGTCCTCGCCATGATCGAGACCGTCAACCTGCTGCGCCAGATTCCCGAGCGGGGCTGACTCCGGGCGGCGGGAGAGTGGCCCGCACGAAGCGTTCGCGTCCGGTGAGGTCGGGGAGTACCTCGGCCTCCCACCCCTGCGCCCACAGTTCCCCGGCCAGCGTGGGGGCATTGCGGGGGTCGAGTTCGAGGAGCAGGACACCCCCCGGTGCAAGCGCGGCCCCCGCCTGCGCCGCGAGGGGCCGCGCCACGTCCAGCCCGTCCGCTCCCGCATACAGGGCGAGGTCGGGGTCGTGCCTCACCTCCGGGTCAGCCTCGGCGCGGTCTCCGTCGGGGAGGTAGGGCGGGTTACTGAGCACGAGGTCGAAGGGGCCGGGCCGCCCGGCGAGCAGGCTCCCCTCCACAAAGGCCACGTCCAGCCCGTTCAGCGCGGCATTTTCGCGGGCCAGGGCCAGCGCCTCTGGGCTGAGGTCGGTCGCGGTGACGCTGGCGTCGGGGCGGGCCGTCTTCAGCCCCAGCGCGAGGGCACCCGTTCCCGTGCCCACGTCCACCACGCGGGGAGCGGGGACACCGCGCAGGGCCTCCAGCGCGAGGTGCAGCAGCAACTCGGTTTCCGGCCTCGGGACGAGCGCCCGCCCGTCTGTCCGCAGCCGCACGCCGCCCCACTCGACCTCGCCCAGCAGGTGCTGGAGGGGCACCCGCGCGGCCCGCTCCTCCACCAGCGCCCGCAGCCGCGCGGTGTCAGCGTCCGGCACCGCCTCCCCCGCACGGGTCAGCAGCGCGGCTCCGGTCAGGCCCAGCGCGTGCAGCACGAGGGCGCGGGCGTCCGCCTCGGGGGAGGGGACGCCCGCCGCCCGCAGCCGCTCTCGGGCCTCGGTGAGCAGGGTGCGGAGGGGAGGCATGGGCTAGGGGCGCCGCCTCACGCCCCGTAGCTTCTGGGCTTGATGATGAGGCGCCGCGCCGAGCCCTCGCCCACCGATTCGGTGGTCACGTCGGGGTGCTCCTTGAGGGCGATGTGCAGCACGCGGCGGTCGGCGGCGGGCATGGGCTGGAGTTCATGCGGCTCGCCGCTCTTGGCGACCTGCACGGCGAGGCGCTCGGCCAGCCGGGTCAGTGTGTCGGCCTGCCGCTTGCGGAAGCCGCCCACATCCACCCGCACCCGCAGGTCGGTGCGGCCCGCCTGCTTGGCGAGCACCGTGTACGCCAGCACCTCGATGGCCCCCAGCGTGCGCCCGTCTCGGCCCGCGAGCCGGGCGGCGTTCTCGCCCGTGATCTCCACCTCCAGGGCGCCTTCGCCCTCGCGCACACTCACGGAGAGGCCGGGGTCGATGCGGGCGGCGAGGCCGGTCAGAAAGCGGTCGAGCACCGCGCGGGGGTCCTCGTCGGGGTCAGGCACCAAGGCGGGGCCAGCGGCCACCTCCGGCGCGGGCGGCGGCGCCTCGGTCTCGTCCGCGCCCGCGATGCCCAGCCCGGCGAGGTAGTCGTCGAGGTTCGTGCGGTTGTCCATGAGAACAGTGTACAGAGCAGGGGGCAGAAGCCGCCGCCTCTGCCCCCCTGCCCATCCGCCGCGCTCAGCCCCCCGCGTTCTTCTCCACCAGATACGCCCGCTCGATCACGTCCGGCGTGCCGGGCATGCCCGGCTGGATGCGGGTGAGGCGGTCGAGCACGTCCAGCCCCTCCACCACGCGCCCGAAGACGGTGTGCCGCCCGTCGAGGTGCGGGGTCGGCCCGAAGGTGATGAAAAACTGTGAGCCGTTGGTGCCCGGCCCCGCGTTCGCCATGCTCAGCACACCCTTGCCGTCGTGGCGATGATGGCTGAACTCGTCCTCGAACTTGTAGCCTGGGCCGCCCGTACCCGTACCGGTGGGGTCGCCGCCCTGCGCCATGAAGCCGTCGATGACGCGGTGAAACTTGATGCCGTCGTAGTAGTGGTGGCGAATCAGGTACGCGAAGGAGTTCACGGTGACGGGCGCATCGTCCGCGAAGAGGTCGATCACGAGGCGGCCCTTGCTCGTTTCCAGCACGGCGCGGTAGGCCTTGCCCGGCTCGATGCCGTCGCCGAGTTCAGGCACCTGCGAGAAGCGGGTCTGGCGCTCGCTCGACAGCTCCGGGGTGGGGGAGAAGCCCTCGGCCTGGTAGGTCTGGTCGCTGGTCATGGGGAGCATTGTAGCTCTCGGGGGTCAGCCGTCAGCCGACCACCCACTCTCCCCCGCGCATCAGCGCCTCGCGCTCTCCGTCCGCCGTCACACCGTCCACGTCGGTCCCCGCCGTGCCGATCATCCAGTCCACGTGGATCAGCGAATCGTTGCCGCCCGCCGCGAGCAGGGCCTCGGGGTTCTCGCCGTGCTGCACGTTGGTGGGGTAGCAGCGCCCCAGGGCGATGTGCGAGGCCGCGTTCTCGTCGAAGAGGGTGTTCAGGAAGAGGGTGCCCGTCCGCGACACGGGAGCACTCGCTGGGACCAGGGCGATTTCCCCCAGCCGGGCCGCGCCTTCGTCCGTCTCGATCAGGCCGCGCAGGGTCTCCTCGCCCTTCTCGGCGCTGACCTCGACCGCGCGGCCGCCCTCGAAGCGCACCCGGATGCCCTCGATCAGTTGCCCACGGGCCGAGAGCGGCTTGGAGGCGACCGCCACGCCGTCCACCCGCTCGCGGTGCGGAGCGGTGAAGACCTCGTCGGTGGGGAGGTTGGGCACGCCCCGCACGCCGTTTTTGGCCGTCTCCGCGCCGCCCTGCCAGATGTGGTTCTCCGCCAGCCCCACGGTGAGGTCGGTCCCCAGCTCGGAGCGCAGGTGAATCGCCGCGTACTGCTTCTCGTTGAGGAGGGCGGTCAGGCGCTCCAGCCGCCCCAGGTGCGCGTCCCAGGCCGCGACCGGATCGGGCTGGTCGGCCCGCGTGACGGCAAAGATGTCGTCCCACAGCCGGGCGACGGCCTCGGCCTCGGGCAGCTCGGGGTAGACGCGGGCGGCCCAGGCGGGGGTGCTCATCGCGGCGACGGTCCAGTTGACCTGAAAGCCGCCGGTGGCCTCCGAGACGGCCTTCATCGCCTGCGCCACCCGCTTGGAGCGCCGGGCGATGCGGCTGGGGTCCACCCCCGCGAGCAGCGAGGGGTCCTCGCCCACGATGCCGATGGAGGCGTAGCCGTCCGCGACCATCGCCTCGCGCTGCGCCGCGTGCCAGTCGGGCAGGAAATCCACCGCCTCGTCGCTGCCGTCCTCGAACAGCGCCAGGCCGAGGTGCGCGTCGTTGTAGTTCACACGCACGTCGAGCGCCCCAGCCCGGTACGCCGCCCGCGTCACCAGCCGCACCAGGGGCGCGGCCTCGATGGGGGCCTGCACCAGCAGCTTGCCGCCCTGGGGCAGATTCACGCCCGTCCGCACGAGGAGGTCGGCGTAGCGGGCGAGCTTGTCGTCGAACGAGAGGGTCATGGGCGTCACTCTACGGTCCCCGGCAGCCGCAGGGTGAAGTCGTCGGCCATCTGGGGGGTGCGCGGTGCGACCCCTTCCGTGACCCGCCAGTACACGCCCTTCTCCCGCGCGAGCAGCCCCAGCCCCACGAGTTCGCGGCGCAGGGTGAAAAAGTCGGGATGATACTCCGCGAGCGCGTCGCTGACCTCGCGCTCGGTGTAGGTGCGCCCCGGCTCGAAGAGGGCGGCGAGTTCGTGCAGGATCACGTCGCGTTTCTTGCGCTGGGCGGGAATGCGGGTGAGCTTGCCGTCCCGCAGGAAGGCCCGCAGCACCCGCGCCCGGTAGGGGTCTTCGGGGGTGGGCGGGGCCGCCTCGCCGCGCACGAGGGCGCTCAGCGTGAGGTCGAGGGCGGGGCGGTGGGTTCCAAAGAGGCGGTGGTGCCCGTCCTGCCGCACGGTCATCAGCCCGGCTTCGGTGAGTTGCGAGAGGTGGTGGCTGACCGTCGCGGGCGCGAGGTTCATCAGCCGGGCCAGCGTCTCGCCGGACAGGGCCTCTTCCCAGGCCAGCCGCAGCAGGGTCACTCGGGCCGGATGGGACAGGGCGCGGAAAAGGGCCGCCTGATCGTTCGCGGACGCCCTCACCGCGCCACCTCGCGGGGCCAGGGCCGCTCCCCGTGGGCGTGGAAGTGACACGCGGCGTAGATTTCCAGCGCAGCCCGCAGAGTCTCCAGCCGGGCCTGTGCTTTCGCCGTCCCTGCCCGGTCCCCCTCTGCCCGTGCCAGCCGGACATCCCGCTCGGCGTTCGTGCGCAGGCCGTCCAGAATGCAGCGGTATTGCGCGTTCATCTGCTCCTGACTCATTTCGACCTCCTTCGAAACAGATCTTAGGTTGTTCGAAGAACGTCGAAATGATTCGAATGGCCTACCGCTCGCCGTGCGGGGGCAGAGGGCTCACCTGTTCCCTCACCAGCCCTCGATCTGCCGTCCGGCCTCGAACGCCGCTATTCCCGCCGCCACCGCCAGATTCAGGCTGCGGCCCCCGCCGGGTTGCGGCAGCCTCAGCGTGGGGAGGCCCTCCCGCAGCCAGCTCGGTAGCCCGCGTGACTCGGGGCCGAACAGCAGGTGGTCGCCGCGCCGAAAGCCCGCCCGCGTGTGCAGCGTGGTGGCGTGGGTGGAAAAGGCCCAGACCCGCGCGTCAGGGGGCAGGCTGGCCTGATACGCGGTCCAGTTCGCGTGCTCGTGGAGCGTCACGCCCTCCAGGTAGTCCATCACCGCGCGGCGGAATTCGCAGTCGTGCAGGTGGAAGCCGAAGGGCCGGATCAGGTGCAGCTCGGCCCCCAGCACGGCGCAGGTGCGGGCCACGTTGCCGACGTTCCCGGCCTTCTCTGGTTCGTACAGGACGACGTGCAGGAGGGGGCCAACCCTGGGAAGTTCAGTCACGGTCGCGCACCAGCAGCGCGGTCACGCGCACCTGCACATGGTCGGGGGCCAGCCCCTCGGAGGTCTTGAAGCTCACGCCGACCTCCGTTTCGGGGAGGCCCAGCAGCCCCGCCACCGTGCGGGCGATCTCGGCCCGCAGCGGCCCCAGCTTGGGGCGGTCGAGGGTAACGACCAGGGCCACATTTGCCGGGCGGTACTTCCACTCCCGCACCAGGGTGAGGCTGTCCCGGAGGATCACCCGCGAGTCCAGTCCCGCGTGCTCGGCGGCGGTGTCCGGGTAGTAGTGCCCGATATCCCCCAGCGCGAGGCCCGAGAGCAGGGCGTCCGCGACCGCGTGCAGCACGGCGTCGCCGTCCGAGTGGGCGACTGCGCCGCGTTCGGCGTGCGGAATGGGCACGCCGCCGAGGACCAGGGGGCGGCCTTCTTCCAGTCGGTGCGCGTCCTCGCCGTAGCCGATGCGGTAGGGAAGGGGGGAGGTCATGGGGGGAGGATAGCGGGGAGCAGTCAGTCGTCAGCCCTCCACCTCTCCGGCTCCCCGAGTCCCGTCCCGCAGCGCCGCCGCAAAAGCCGCCGCGTCCTCCGGGTAGACCTCCACGGTCAGCTCGACGCCGGAAGCCGTGTACGCCTCCTCGCCCCGCGCGGTGTCGAAGGTGCCCAGCAAGTGATACAGCACGCTGAGGTGCTCGAAGGGGACCCGCACGGTCAGCGGCTGCCGGGGCCGCACCTCCAGCCGGGGCGCGGTGCGGAGGCACTCGGCGGCGGTGCCCCCGTAGGCGCGGACCAGTCCGCCCGTGCCCAGCTTGACGCCGCCGTAGAAGCGCACCACGACGACCATCACGTGGTCTACCCCCTGTCCCTCGATGGCCCGCAGGATGGGAGCGCCCGCCGTCCCGCCCGGCTCGCCGTCGTCGCTGAAGCGGTAGGCGGGGCCGATGCGGTAGGCCCAGCAGTGGTGGGTGGCACCGGGGTAACGCTCCCGCAGGGCGGCCAGGTGCGCCAGCGCCTCCTCCGGGGTGTCCGCCCGGTGGGCGAAGGCCAGGAACTCGCTGTTCTCGATCACCGCGTCGTGACGGTGCTCCCCGGCGAGGGTGGTGAAGGGGGCGGGCAGCGCGGTCACAGCAGGCCGCGCTCCACGAGGTGCCGCCGCGCGTGCCACAGGGTCAGGCTGCTGGGGCCGTCGTGAATCTCGCCCGCCTCCAGCATCCGGTAGACCTCGGGGAGGGGCAGGGTCACCCGCTCAATCACCTCGCCGTCCTCGTGCGCGGTGTCGCCTAGCCGCACGCCCAGCGCCAGCATCGAATAGAACACCACCCCGCTGATGCTGGGTTGTGGGTAGAAGCCGGGGAGGGGGACCCACTCCCCCGCCACGCCGCCGACCTCCTCCGCGAGTTCGCGGGCGGCGGCCTCCAGCAGGTCCTCGCCGCGCTCGACGCCCCCGGCCACGACCTCCCAGACGGTCGCCCCCAGCGGATAGCGGAACTGCCGGATCAGCACGGCCTCGCCCTCCGGGGTCACGGGCAGCACGAAGGTGGCGCGGGGACCACGCGGGCGGTACTGGTAGCGCACTTCCGCGCCCGAGGGAGTCTGCACCCGGTCTTCCAGGACCACCCGGAATCCGTCCACGAGCACCCGCGAGGAGAGCGTCTTCCAGGGCTGTACCCCGCCGGGCACGAGCGCGGCCCAGTTGGGATGTTCCGGCGGTGGGGGGGTC
Organism: Deinococcus sp. NW-56; assembly: GCF_002953415.1. Lineage (NCBI taxonomy): Bacteria > Thermotogati > Deinococcota > Deinococci > Deinococcales > Deinococcaceae > Deinococcus > Deinococcus sp. NW-56. Next base: position 82,008 of record NZ_CP026516.1, read on the forward strand.
ATGCGGGCAGGCTACCGCAGAGCGCCTCCCGCTAGACTGCCGGGGTGATCGTCAAGTACGGCGGCAACGCCATGAAGAGTGAGGCACTGCGCCGCGCCGTTGCCCACGAAATCGCCGCCCTCCGCGCCGAGGTGCCCGTCGTGGTGGTGCACGGGGGCGGCCCGGTCATTGAGCGCGAACTGGGCGCACGGGGGATTGCCTCCGAGTTCCGGGGGGGGCTGCGGGTGACTTCGCCGGAGGCGATGGACGTGGTCGAGATGGCGCTCTGTCAGCTCAACAAGCAGCTCAGTCAGGAGGTCGGGGCCGCCGTGGGACTGATGGGCCGTGACGCGGGGCTGCTGCGGGCTGAGGTGCTTGACCCCGCGCTGGGACGGGTGGGCCGCGTGACCGGGGTGAATGGGGCGCTGCTGCGGACCCTGATCGGCGCCGGACTCACGCCAGTGGTGGGCTGCGTGGCGGTCGGGCCGGACGGCGAAGCGCTGAACGTCAACGCGGACACAGCGGCTGGGGCGGTCGCCGGAGCGCTGGGCGAGGGCATCGTCTTTCTCACCGACGTGGACGGCATCTACCGCGCCTACCCCGACCCGCAGAGCCTCGCCGGACACCTCACCCGCGCCGAGGCGGAAGCGGGCATCGCGGAAGGCTGGATCGCGGGCGGCATGATCCCCAAGGTGCGGGCGGCGCTGGACGCGCTGGACGCCGGGGCACCTTTCGCCGTGATCGCCAGCGGCATGCGGGGGGGGGTGCTCGCGGCGGCCGCGCGGGGCGAGGCGGGGACGCGGCTGACGCCCTGAGGGGCCTTTAGCGCACCCGGCTGAAAACCAGCGTGTCGCGCAGCTCGGCGGGATTGTCCGCCGCCACGTCGTCATTTTTCAGCGTCGCGTCGAGCGTGTACCCCAGGGCGCGGGGAATGCAGGCACTGCGCCCGTTGCGGGCGTCCGTGCGGATTTCGAGGCGGCGAAACCCCAGGCCACCGTCCTCCTGCGGGCGCAGGGCGAAGTCGGTCAAGGCCCCGGCCACCTCGGTCGCGTAGCCCTGTCCGGCGTGCCCGGTGGCGATCCAGTACCCGATCTCGCCCTTGGGAACGCGCCAGTCCAGCGCGTGGTAGCCGCTGCTGCCGACAAAGTCGCGCCCGTCCGCGCTCCAGACATGCAGCCGCAGATTTTCGCCCGCCGCGTAGTCCGCCGCCGCGCGGGTCAGGTTCTCCACCGTCCCGGCGAGGTCGAGGGGGTCCTGCGCCCAGACCATCCAGCGCTGCAATTCGGGCAGGGAGGCTTGAATCGCGGCGTGAAGGGCGGGGGCGTCGTCGGGGTGGGGCGGGCGCAGGAGCAGACGGGGGGTGCGGAGTTCGCTGGGGAGAAGCGGAGGCTTCACGGAATCAGCGCCTCCAGTCGCCCCAGCCGGTCCCGCAACGTGCCTACATCGGGCGCGACGAGGTTCACGTGCCCCACCTTGCGCCCCGGCCGCGTGGCCTTGTGGTAGAGGTGAATCCGCGTGCCCGGCAGCGCGTCAATGGCCGCCCAGTCGGGTTCTCGCCCGTCTGGGGTGCCCACCACATTCACCATCGCCGTGGGGTGGAGGGGCGCCCAGTCGGTCAGCGGCAACCCCAGCACCGCCCGCACCTGCGCCCCGAACTGGCTGACCCCGCCCCCGTCCTGGGTGAGGTGCCCGGAGTTGTGGACGCGTGGGGCGACCTCGTTGGCGAGCAGCTCGCCGCCCGGCAGCGCGAAGAATTCCAGGGTCAGCAGCCCTTCCAGGCCCCAGGATTGCGCGACCGCCCCAGCCAGGGCGCGGGCCTGTTCCTCCGTCCCGGCGGGCAGGGCGGCGGGCCATACGCTCGTCCGCAGAATCCCGTCCCGGTGCACGTTCTCCACGAGCGGCCCGAACGCCACCTCGCCTGCCGCATTGCGGGCCACCGCGAGGCTGACCTCACGCTCGAAGGGCACCAGCCCCTCCAGCACGCAGGGCACGCCCCCCAGCTCGGCCCACGCCGCCCGCAGCTCCTCCTCGCTCCCCACCCGGCGCTGCCCCTTGCCGTCGTAGCCGAGTTCGGAGGTCTTCAGCAGGCCACGTCCGCCCACCCCTGCGAGTGCCCCGGCGAGATCAGCCTCCCCCTGCACCTCCACGAAGGGCGCGGTGGGCACCCCCGCTGCCCGCAGCGCCTCCTTCTCGCGGGCGCGGTGCTTGGAGCGGGCCAGCAGGGCACCGCCGGGCCGCACGGGAACGCGGCCCTCCAGCGCGGCGAGGGACTCGACGGGTACATTCTCGAACTCCAGCGTCACCGCGTCGCAGGCCGCCAGCCGCTCCAGCCCGGCGGGGTCGGTGTAGGGGGCCAGCAGGTGCTCGGCGCACAGGCGGGCGGGGGCCTGGGGGTCGGGTTCCAGCACGACGCAGCGCACGCCCAGCGGTAAGGCGGCCAGGGCCAGCATCTGCGCGAGCTGCCCGCCGCCCAAGATACCGAGGGTCCGGCCCGGAGCGCTCACTGTGCCCCTGCCTGCGGGTGTCCCTCAAAGAAGGGATCGTCCAGCACCGCCTGGGTCTGGGCCGCGCGGAAGGCGTCCAGCCGTGCCCGCACCTCGGGGTCGGTGGTGGCGAGCAGCCCTGCGGCGAAGAGGGCCGCATTTTTCGCCCCCGCCTCCCCGATGGCGAAGGTGGCGACCGGAACCCCGGCGGGCATCTGCACGATGCTCAGCAGGCTGTCCTGGCCCGACATGGCCCGGCTCTGCACCGGCACCCCCAGCACGGGCACCCGCGTGAAGGCCGCCAGCATCCCCGGCAGGTGCGCCGCGCCCCCCGCCCCCGCGATGATGCAACTCAGGTTCAGGCGCTCGGCCCGCGCCGCGTAGGAGGCCAGCAGCCCCGGCGTGCGGTGCGCCGAGAGCACCCGGACCTCGTAGGGCACCCCCAGCCGGGCGAGCAACTCCAGCGCCCCCTCCATCGTCCCGAAGTCGCTGCGCGACCCCATCACCACGCCCACGCGGGGCCGCCCCGTCTCGCCTGTCGCCGGAAGGTCCGTCACGGCCCGCATCCTACCCGCTGGGCCGGAGGCGGCACTCCGCTTCGTCGCCGCGTGTCCTGGGCGGCCACTCCACCCCGTGCCGCCTCCCTCCTGGCTTCTCACTCCGTTCGGCCCAGAACGCAGGCTTCTGGGCAGGCCCTATCCTGCCCCATGCGCGTACAGGACCTGAACTGGGAGGGCGTGGAAGCCTTCCTCCGCCGCGATGACCGCGCCGTGCTCCCGCTGGGCTGCACCGAGCAGCACGCCCGCCTCAGCCTCGCCACCGACACCTTGCTCGCCGAGCGGGTGAGCGTGGAGGCCGCCGAACCGCTGGGCATTCCCGTCTTCCCGACCTTGCCCTACGGCATCACGCCGACCTTCACGGCGTACCCCGGCACCGTCAGCCTGCGGGTGGGCACCTACCTCGCCCTGCTGGACGACCTACTCTCCGGGCTGTACGCGCAGGGGTTCCGGCGCCTGCTCATCGTGAACGGGCACGGCGGCAACAGCCCCGGCCAGGGCTGGCTGGGCGAGTGGCTGGCGCGGCACCCGGGCGCGCGGGTGCAGTGGCACAACTGGTGGAACGCCCCGCGCACCTGGGCGGCGGTGCAGGCGACCGACCCCCTCGCCAGCCACGCGAGCTGGATGGAGAACTTCCCCTGGACCCGGCTGGAGGAGGTGAGCAGCCCCGCCGAACGCAAGCCGATGGTGGACCTCGCCCGGATGCGGCAGCTTCCCCCGGCGGAGGTGCGGACGCTGCTAGGGGATGGCAACTTCGGCGGCTTCCCCCAGCGCCCCGACGCCGAGATGGAGGCGATCTGGCAGGAGGCAGTGCAGGAGACGCGGGACCTGTTGGAAGGTGGCTGGGCCTCCTGACGGGCGCTACCCTCCCCCCATGACGCCCGACTCACCCGATTACGACTGGTTATATGGCCGCACCCGCGCGGGCCGTGAGCGGGGACCGGGGGGAGCGCGGGCGCTGCTCGAGCGCCTGGGCCGCCCCGACGCCGCCTTCGGAAGCGTGCGGGTCGTCGGCACCGATGGCAAGGGCAGCACCTGCGCGATGCTGGAGGCCGGGCTGCTGGCCGCCGGGGTCCACGTGGGCCGCTTCACCAGCCCGCACCTCCAGCGCTACGAGGAACGCGTCCGGGTGGGAGGAGAGGAGATGGACCCCGCCCGCACCGCCGCCTTTATCGAATGGGCGAAGGTCCACGTGCCGGACGCGGCCTTCTTCGACCTCACCCTGGCGCTGGCGTGTCAGGTTTTCGCCCAAGACGGGGTGGAGATCGCCGTGATGGAAGCTGGAGTGGGCGGGGCCTCGGACGCGACGGCGGCGCTGACGGACGTGCGGGCGGTGGCGCTGACGAACGTGGCCCTCGACCACGTCGCCACCCTGGGGCCGACCCTGGCGGACATCGCCCGCGACAAGGCGGGAGCGGCCCGGCCCGGCGTGCCCCTGCTGAGCACCGCGACGGGCGGGGCGCTGGCGGTCGTGTGCGAGGTGGCAGGGGGAGTTGGCGCCCCCCTCTTCACTCCGGACACCCACCCCGACCTGTTCACCCTGCCGCATCCGCCTCGCCTGCCCGGACCGCACCAGCACGCCAACGCGGCTCTCGCGGCGGCCACCCTGCGAACGCTGGGCCACCCGGAGGGCGTCGAGGCTGCCCTGAGGGCCACCTTCCCCGCCCGGCTGGAACGCTTCGAGGTGGGAGGCAAAACCATCTGGGTAGATGGGGCGCACAACCCCCACGCGGCCCGGGCGCTCGCGGCCAGCCTGCCGGGAGGCGCGGACGTGCTCCTCTTCGGCGGCCTCGCCCGCAAGGACACGGCGGCCACGCTGGAGCCGTTGCTGGAGCTGGCCCCACAGCGCGTCTTCACGTCCCCCGGCGACCCGGCTGCCCCGCCAGAGGAACTGGGTGCCCGCTACGGCGGCGCGGCCGTGCCCGACGTGGGAGAAGCCCTGGCCCTGGCCCTGGCGCAGACGCCCCCCGGCGGCACCCTGCTGGTGGCGGGGAGCCTGTATCTGGCGGGAGCGGTGCGGGGCCTGCTTGACAGGAGAGGAGCGGGCCGCTAGACTCCTTTCCGCTCTGGGTCGTTAGCTCAATTGGCAGAGCAGCTGACTCTTAATCAGCGGGTTGTAGGTTCGATTCCTACACGACCCACCAGACCGGAAGCCCCGCACGGAGCGGGGCTTTTTCTATGCCTCGGCGGGGCGGGGCTGGGTCACTCGCGTCAGCGGCCCCGGGGCCTCCTCAGGCCCTGTGGAGCGAGCAGGGCGAGAGACCGCGCCGGACAGCGGCCTGCGTGGAGTGGATGGGGGGCTGCCGTGCCCGGGGAGACACCGACCCCTGCGGTCAGTCTGCGGCTAGGCTCAGGGTTCGGCGGCCAGCCTGACGAGCGGGCACGGGCAGCGTCCTGGCATACCACGTCATCACCGGGCGGGCGTCGAGCGCGAAGGTGTAGCCCAGGCGCTCCCAGAATCTGGCGCCGCGCGGGTTGTCGCCCAGCACGCTCGCCAGCACGCGGGTGATGCCGGGGGGCACCCGGCCTTCCAGGTCGCGCACGGCCCGCTCGCCCAGCCCCTGCGACTGCCGGTCTTCGCGGATCAGCAGCAGGTTGATGGTGAGGTCGCCCGGTTCCGGATAGTCCAGCTTGTAGTCCAGGCTGCCCACGAACTCGCCCGCGTCGTCGTGCAGCAGCTCCAGGCGGCGCCGGGGATCAAGCAGGGCGATCTCGACGTCCCGCGTGACCTCGGCGGGAGTGGGGACGCGGGTGCCGAGCAGGGCGAAATAGCCGGGGGCCGCGGCGTACAGGGCATGCAGCAGCGGCGCGTGCTGGAGGGCAAGGGGAGTGGCGTTCAAGGTGGATGCCTCCCGTCCGGTGGGCGGGACCAGAGTGGAGCAGGGGAACCGGACAGGTCGCAGCATACGCCCGCTCTGCCTCCCCGAAGCGTGAAATGCCCTCCAGACCCCGCTTGAGCCTCGCTTCACCCGCCGGGGGAGGGGGGTGCGCTACCCTGCCGGGATGACCTCCGGTTTCTACGCCCGGCGACTCCAGGCCCCCGGCGCCGTCCTCGCGCCGATGGCCGGGTACAGCGACGCGCCCCTGCGCCAGCTCGCCGCCGAGCAGGGAGCGCTGTGGACCGTCAGCGAGATGATCAGCTCGCGCGGTCTGGTGCTGGGCGGCGAGTCCGAGAAACTCACCCTGGGCCGCCCCTACCCCGGCGAGCAGAACCGGGTGGTGCAGCTCTTCGGCGCCGAGCCGGACATTCTGGCCGAAGCGGTGCGCCGCGCCGAGGCGTGGTTCACCCCCGCTGCCATCGACCTCAACATGGGCTGCCCGGTCCCCAAGGTGCGTGGACGCGGTGGGGCCTGTCTGCTCCAGACGCCCGAGGTCGCCTACGACCTGATCACCGCCATGCGCGGCGCGACCCGGCTGGACGTGAGCGCCAAGATTCGCCTGGGCTGGGACGAGAACCGCAGCGTGGAGATCGCGCAGGGCCTCGCGGCGGCGGGAGTCAGCCTGATCACCGTGCATGGCCGCACCAGCGCCCAGCGCTATACCGGCGAGGCCGACTGGGAGGCCATCGCGCGGGTGGCGGCGGCGGTTCCGGTGCCGGTGGTGGGCAGCGGGGACGTCCTGTCGGCGGCGCAGGCCCGCGCCCGGCGGCGGGAAGCGGGGGTGGCCGCCGTGATGATCGGGCGCGGGGCGGTGGGCAATCCCTGGCTCTTCCGGGCGCTGGCGACGGGCGACGACGCCCTCCCGCCCGCCGCCGAGCGTGCCCGCACCGCCCTGCGGCACGCCGAGCTGCACGTCGCCTTCTACGGCCTCGACCGCTTCGGCCTCGCCAGCGTGCGCCCGCTGCGGAAGGTCTTGCCCCGCTACCTCCCCGATTACCCCGAGCTGCGTGACGCGCTCGTGCAGGTGGATACGGTGGCGGACGTGGCGGCGGCGCTCTCGCCCCTGCTGGACGGGTCCTCATGGTCGCCCGCGCCCGTGGGGGTCAGCGCGTATGCTGGGAGGCGTTCATGAACGTCCGCGAGTACTACACCTACCTGTCCGGCGCACGCGAGGAGTTGCAGAACTTTCTGCGGGCCTTGCCGGAGGCCGAGCTGAACCGCCCGCTGATCGAGGGCGGCGACCGCTTCCGGTCCATCAAGGACCTGCTGCTGCATGTCGTGGACGTGGAGGACCACTGGATTCACGACGTGGCGCGGGGCGGGCAGGGGGTGTCCTCCCGCTACCCCCACGACTGGGTGCGCCCCCAGGCCGAGGGCTACGCGCTGAGCTGGATTCTGCAGTACGGGAGCGAGGTGCAGGAGCGCACCCGCGCCTTTCTGGCGACCGAGCCGGATCTGGAACGCCGGGTGGCGCTGATTCAGGACGATCCCGGAAGCGAGACGGTCACGCTCGACGCCCTGCTGTGCCACGTCCTGACCCACGAGGTGCGCCACACCGCCCAGATCGCCCTGCTGATCCGGATGCTGGGACACACCCCACCGTGGCTGGATTTCCTGCGTTTCGTGCGGCCCCAGCCTGCCCCGGCCCAGGGCTGAACCCGCCCCGAGTGCGGCCCCCGTCCCGGCTGCCCGGGGGGCTTGCCCTTATACTGCCCAGGTTATGCGGACGGTGACGGTAGGCACGCGCGGCAGCACACTCGCGCTCGCGCAGACGCGGTGGGTGGTGGCCCGCCTGAAGGAGGAGTGGCCGGAGACGGACTTCCGCATCCAGACCATCAGTACCCAGGGGGACCGCAACCGCGGCAGCCTGGAAGCGATGGCCCAGAAGGGCAACCGGGGCTTCTGGGTCAAGGAGATCGAGGAGGCCCTCCTCGGCAGCCGCATCGACATCGCGGTGCATTCCCTCAAGGACCTGCCCACCGAGCAGCCCGAGGGCCTGGAGGTGTCCTCCATCCCCAAGCGGGTGGACGCCCGCGACGTCTTGATCGGCAAGGAGGGCATGAAGCGCCTCGCGGACCTGCCCGAGGGTGCCCGCGTGGGCACGAGCAGCATCCGCCGCAAGGCCTTCCTGCGGGCCTACCGCCCCGACCTGCAGGTCATCGACCTGCGCGGCAATATCGACACCCGGCTCGCGGCGCTGGGCACCCCCGACTACGACGCGATCATCCTCGCGGCGGCGGGCCTGATCCGCACCGAGATGCGCCACCGCATCGACGAGTTCGTGGAGCCCGACCTGCTGTTGCCCGCGCCGGGGCAGGGCGCCCTGGCGCTGGAAACCCGCGCCGACGACGACCTCACCATCGAGGTGGCCTACGCGATCCACGACCACCTCACCGACGACCGGGTGACCGCCGAGCGCGAGTTCCTGGCCGGGCTGGGGGCAGGCTGCATGGCCCCGGTGGGCGCCCACGCGACCGTGGGGGGCGGCGTGCTGACCCTGGAAGGCTGGGTGGGCGCGGTGGACGGCTCGAAGGTGATCCGCGCGACCAGCTCCGGCGACCCCGCCGAGTGTGCCGACCTGGGGGCCGAACTCGCCGCCGACATGCTCGCGCAGGGGGCGGCGGCCCTGATCGACGCCGCCCGGCCCTGAGGCCCCGCCTTTGAAAACGTGGCCCCGCGTCCTGACCGTCGCCCTGCTCGCGGCAGCGGTGTGGTTCGGCATCGGCGTGTGGCAGCGTACCCGCGCGGGAGTGGACTTTGAGGCGGCGGCCCGCGCCGAGTTGCCTCTCACGCTGGTGATCTTCGTGGTTGCCGCCGGGTGGGTCCTCGTCTCCGACCGGGTGCGGGGCCGCAAGTGAGCCTGGCGGGGCGCCGCCTCGCGGTCATCCACACCGGCGGCACCATCGCCAGCCGCCCCGATCCGGGCGGGCCGGGCCTGACCCCGCAGGAGGCGCCCGCCGTGCCGGGGCTGCCGGGGGTCATGGTCACCGCCCACCAGCCCTTTCGCCTGCCGAGCCCCCACGTCACGCCGGGGCACATGCTGGAGCTGGCCCGGCTGATCGAGCGGCTGGCCCCGGACGCCGACGGCATCGTCGTCACCCACGGCACCGACACGCTGGAGGAGACGGCCTTTTTCCTGCACCTCGCGCTGACGACCGACACGCCGGTCCTGCTGACGGGTTCGATGCGCCACGCCGAGGAGGTGTCCTGGGACGGTCCCGGCAACCTGCTGGACGCGGCGCACGTCGCCCTGCATCCAGACTCGCATGGCCGGGGGCCGCTGGTCGTCTTCGGCGGCGACCTATTCGACGCCCGCACGGTTACGAAGGTTCACACCAGCGCGGTGGACGCCTTCGGGGGCTATCCCGGTCCCATCGGGCGCATCGACCGAACGGGGGAGACGGCCCACCTGCGCTTCTTCGCCCGGCCGGAAGCGCGGCCGGTGTACGCGCCCGCACGGGTGGAGGCCCGCGTGGAGATTCTCTACGCCTACGCGGGCTGGCAGGGCGAGGGCTACGCCGAGGCCGCTGCCCGCGCCGACGGGCTGGTGATTGCGGCGCTGGGCACCGGCAACCTGCCCGCCGAACTGCTGCCCCTCGTCGCCGCGAGTGCCGGGGCCGGGCAGCCCGTCGTGATCGCCACCCGCACCCACGCCGGGCCGATTCTGCCCGTGTACGGTTATCCCGGCGGCGGGGCGACCCTGGTGGCCGCCGGGGCGATTCCCGCGAGCTTCCTCAACGCGCACAAGGCCCGGCTGCTGCTCCTGCTGCTGCTCAGCCTGGACTATGGGCTGGAGGAGATCCGTGGGGTCTTCGGGGAGGGACAGTTCTGAGGAACGGGCGTGGCGGTCCGCCTCACAGGTTCCACCCACCCGCCACCTCCAGCTCCTGCCCAGTCACGTAATCGCTGGCCCGCACGAAGTACAGCGCCGCGTCCACGAGTTCCTCCACCGTGCCCACCCGTCCGGCGGGAATCTCGCGCAGGGGCTGACTCACCGAGGTTTCGATCACCCCCGGCGAGACGACATTCACGCTGACGCCCGTGCCCGCCAGCACCTTGCCCAGCGCGTGCGAGAGGTGCAGCACCCCCGCCTTCGCCACCGCATAGGGCACGATCCCCGGCCGCGCGACGAGGTGCCGGGCGCCCGCGTACCCCAGATTCACGATGCGCCCGAAGCCTGCCGCCTGCATCAGCGGGGCGGCGGCCTGACAGGTGGCGAAGGTGGCGGTCAGGTTGCTGCCCAGCATGTCGGCCCACTCGGCGTCGGTGGTCTCCAGCAGCGGCTTGTGGACATAGTTGCCCACGTTGTTCACGAGCACGGCGAGGCCCCGGCCGGGGAAGGCCCCGTGCGCCGCCGCCACCAACGCCCGTGCCTGCACCGGGTCGGTGAGGTCGGCCTGGAGGGTGGTCGCGGGCACCCCTTTTTCCTCGCACAGCCGGGCCGTTTCCCCGGCATCCGCCTGACTGCCCCGGTAGTGGACGGCCACCGCGTAGCCTTCCCCCGCGAGCGCGACCGCCAGTGCCTGCCCGATGCCCCGCGCCGCGCCGGTGACGAGGGCGGTGCCCTTTCCTCCGGCCTCCGTCACCGGGCCTCCCGCCAGGCCAGCTCCACCAGCGTCCGGGTGTAGCTGTTCAGCGGCAGGGTCAGGGCTTCCTCCAGCGTGGCCCACGACCAGTCCACGATCTCCTCGTTCGGGGTGACCGTCAGCGAGGCCGTGCGGGCGAAGAAGTCCACCAGCAGCAGGTGCGCGGGCTTGTGGAACTCGGGGCTGAGAACGGCCTCCTGGGTCTGGGCGTAGCGCACGTCGGTGAGGTCCAGGCCCGTCTCCTCCCGGAACTCCCGGATCACCGCCGCCTCCAGCGTCTCGCCCCAGTCCACCTTGCCGCCGGGCACGCCCCACAGGCCGCGCCATTTGGTCGTCTCGACGAGCAGCACGCGCTCTCCCGGTCCCCACACCAGCGCCCCCACGCACACGACAGGTCTGTCCATGAGGAGCAGGGTACGGTGCGGGTGGAGGGGACGGGGCAGAATCAAAGGGATGGACTGGCCTTCCCTGCTGATCCTTTTCCCGGCTGTTGCTTTGGGGCTCCTGCTCGCGCAGCGTATCGAGCGGCGGCGTGACGACCTGTCCGCCCTGCGGTTGCTGGCAGAACTGCTGGGCCTGTACCTGCTCGTCGGGGTGGCGCTGGCCGCCGCGTGGCTCCTCTTTGGTGGTGGGGACGAATTCCCCAGCCCCCTTTCCCCAGCCCCCTGGCTTTCGCCCTGATCGGGATTCCGGCGCTGTCGCGGTGGGCGGAGGCGCCAGCCCTTCGGGCGCTGAATCTGCCCCTCCGCTGGACGGTGCTGGGCGCAGTCCTGCTTCTTCCGCTGCTGGGACTGATCGGCGGAGCCGCGCTGCTGCGTCCGCACTTGAGGGATGACGTGGGCGAGCTGCTGCTGGTGATGGTGGGGCTGGCCGCTTCCCTCGGCCTGCTGGCGTTGCTGTGGCGTTGGCTGGAGCGGGTCTGGGTTCTCCCGGCGAAGTCGCCCCCCAACACCGCGCCGTCCCCCACGGACCCGCCGCCGATCTTCCGCAAGGGACACGCGGGCAGGGAGAAAGGCGAGGGTCCCCGCTAGGCTGCGGGCATGTTCTGGCTGGAAGTCCTGACCCTTGCCGTCCTCGTCGGCCTGTCTCTCTGGACTTCGGGCTGGCTGAAACGGCATCCGGAGCTGACGCTGCGGCAGGTGCTGGGGCGCCTGGCCGTGGGCGTGCTGGCCCTTGTGGCCGGGGTGGTAGCCCTGTGGACCCGCGTGCCGGGCCTGCGGGAGGATCAGGAAGGCGGTCTGGTCGGTGGGGGCAGCTTCCTGCTGATCAGTCTGTTGCGGGAAGTTCCGGCGGTGCGGGCACTCCCCACGTCGCGGCGCTGGAGCCTCTATACCCTGGCCGCGTGGTCGATCCCGGTCATGGTCACGCTGGCCCTGGGCGTCCTGACCCCGGACGCGCCGGGCGAGGCGATGCTGGATTTTCTCCTGCCTTCGAGCCTGGTTCTGCTGATCCTGACGCCCGCGGCTCTGCTGATCGCGTGGCTGTGGCACCGCTGCGGGCGCGGGCGCGGCCTGATCCTCCCCGGTCCCGACGAGCGCTCCCCCGACCGCTGACCCCTACCGCGCCCGCCGATGCCGCAGCACCCGGCGTTCCAGCGCCGCGACCGCGAGGTACAGGGCCACGCCCAGCCCGACGAGCAGGGCGATGGCCGCGAACTGCCGGGGCGTGTCGTAGTAGGCGCGGGCCTGGTTGACCGCGAAGCCCAGCCCCGGCTGGTTGCTCACGAACTCCCACACGACCGCGCCAATCAGCGCCAGCGAGAGCGCCAGCCGCAGCCCCCCCAGCATGACCGGCAGGGCCGAGGGGAGTTCCAGCCGCGTCAGCCGCTGCCAGCCCGAAGCCCGCAGGGTGGAGAACAGCTCGTGGTCGGTGCGCCGCACCTCGCGCACCCCAACGATGGTGGCGACCATGACGGGATACAGGGCGCTCAGGGCGCTCACGAGCACCGCCGGAAAACGCCCGAACCCGAACCACGTGATCAGCAGTGGGGCCAGCACCGCGATGGGAGTGCTCTGCGCCGCGACCACGAAGGGGCTGAGCAGCCGTTCGAGCGTGCGGGATTTGCCCAGGGGATAGCCGATGAGGGCACCAGCCAGCGACCCCAGCAGCGCCCCCAGCAGCGTGACCCCGGCAGTCGCGCCCGCGAAGGACAGGAACTCCCCCGGCGTGCTCAGCAGTTCCGCCCACACCTGCCCTGGCGAGGGGAGCAGCAGGGGCTGGCCCAGCGCCCGCGCCACCAGCTCCCACGCGGCCAGCCCCACCACGATCGCCCCGACCGGCGCCAGCGCTCCCAGGTCCAGCCGTGCCGGGGGATCGGTTCGCAGCCGGGTGGAGTCACCCGTGCCCAGCAGGTTGCGAAGCCGCGCCTCCAGGCCGTCGGTGTAGGCGGTCACCCGGCCTTCTCCCCGCGTGTCCAGTTCCTCAACCACCCGGCCGTCACGCAACACGACCACCCGGTCGGCCAGCCACACGGCCTCGCGGATGGAGTGGGTCACCAGCACGGTGGTCCGTCCGGTCTTGTCGTGGAGGTGGCGCAGTTCGGCGTTGAAGCGCTCGCGCACCAGGGCGTCCAGCGCGGCGAAGGGTTCGTCCAGCAGCAGCACGTCGCTGCTCTGGGCCAGTGCCCGCGCCAGCGCCACCCGCGCCCGCATCCCGCCCGAGAGCTGCGCCGGGTAGTAGCCCGCGTAGCCCTCCAGCCCGACGAGTTTCAGCGCTTCCCCGGCCTCCAGTCCCCCGCCCGCCCCGAGGTCGTGGGGCAGGGCCACGTTCCGCAGCGCCGTGCGCCACGGCAGCAGGCGGTCATCCTGAAACATCAGCGCGGGGGGCTTGGCGACCTCCACCCGGCCCGACCCGGCCCGCAGTAGGCCCGCGAGCACCCGCAGCAGCGTGCTCTTGCCGCTGCCCGACGGCCCTATGACCGCCAGGAACTCGCCGTGGGGCACCTCCAGCGTCACGTCCTCCAGTACGGTCTGGCCGCCCAGCCGCACCGTCACGCTCGTCAGGCGGATGGCGGTCTGGCCGTCACCCGTTCCTACCTCTCCCGGAGCGCTCATGCGGCGGGCCTCCCGCGCGTGTTCACCAGCACCACGCCCGCGATCGCCACCGCGCCCCCCAGCAGCGTGAGCAGGGTCGGGACCTCCCCCAGCCACAGCCACGCGATGAGCACGGCGAACACGGGCGAGACGTACAGGAAGGAGGTCGCCGCGCTCGCCCCCACCCGTGAGAGCGCGAAAGTCCACGTCAGGTAAGCCAGCGCCGCCGGAAAGAGGCCGATGTAGATCACGGCCAGGTGCGCCTCCAGCGGTGCCCGCGCGAGTTCTCCCCCGAAGCCCGGCAGGAAGACGAGCAGCGGCAGCGTCCCCGCGATCAGGCTCCAGACCGTGAAGGGGAGAGGCCCCATCCGCGCCAGCAGCGGCTTCTGAAACACGAAATACAGGCTGGTGAAGAGGGCCGCTGCCAGAATCAGCCCTGCCCCCCGCGCGAAGCCCACCTCCTCGCCCTGCCCCAGCACGATCAGCCCCACCCCGCCCAGGCTGACCAGGGTGCCCAGCCAGCCCAGCACGTTCAGCCGCTCGCCCGAAAAGCGGGTCGCCAGCAGCGCCGTGATGACTGGCCCCGCCGCGATGATCAGGCTGGCCGTTCCGGCGGGCACGCTGACCTCGCCGTAGTTCAGGCAGACGTGGTAGAGGGTGATCCCCAGCAGACTCAGGCCAAACAGCGGCCCCAGGTCCGCGCGGCGGGGCGGCGGAATCCGCGCAACGAGGGCATACACGATCAGCGCGGCGGCGGCCACCAGAAAGCGGTAGAGGGTGAGGTGCCCCGGCGAGAAGGCCCTGAGCCCCGCCCGGATGCCCGCGAAGGCCGACGCCCAGAACACGATGGTGACCAGAATCGCGCCCAGCGAGAGGGGGTCGAGACGGCCCACCTGGGGCACCCGCGTCGTCATGACGGCCAGCCTAGAGCATTGGACAGAATGACGGCCTCTGGGCAAAAGAACCCAGGTGCCTCCCCAAACGCCCAGTGCTCTTCTCAAATTTGCTCGCTTCGCTCGGCCCACGAATGCGGAAACCTACCGCATTCTTAGGGTCAATGCTCTCGCGCGGCCCCAGCCCGACCGTGAGCGGCCCGTCAAGGCGGGCACATCCGCTCCCGGCTGCCCAGCCCGGAGCATGGGCAGAGAAGTCTGACCCCAGGAGGTCCCAGCATGGATGACCGCAACAACAGCAAGACCGATCCCGGCACCCACGGCGCGTCTTATATGGGCGCGGACAACACGCCCGACACCAACACCAACCTCGATCCGACTGTGCCCGGCGGTCCCCAGACCGGCGCCGACCGCGAGGCCGCCGAGGACGTGGCCGACCAGTACGCGCAGGGCAGCCTTTCCGGCGGCCTGGCCGCCACCCCCGACCCCACCCGCCAGAACGACAACAGCGGGATGCTTCAGCCTGGCCTGACCCCCCGCGACGAGGACGCGGACGGCGCCGACGTGATCGGCCAGAGCGGGAACGACCGCAACGACGAGCGTTAATCCGCTTCCAGGCAGCACCTTAAATGTGAGTTGGGCATGGATTAACTCAGGCTGGGGGACGCCGGGCCTAGACTGCCCGCACGGAGGAAGAACGATGAGTGCGAACATGGACAACAGCGGCAGCAAGGAAGGCAGCAAGAGCATGGACCAGGGCCGCCTGATCAGCAGCGCGGCGGGCGCGGCCCTGATGATTCTCGGCCTGCGGAAAAAGGGCCTGATGGGCCTGCTGATGGCGGGTGCGGGCGGCTACCTCGCCTACCGCGGCGCGACGGGCAATGACCCCGTGATGAACGCGGCGGGCCTCAGCGGAAACGCGAGTGCGGCCAAGCCCATCTTCGTGGAGCACAGCGTGGTGATCGACCGCCCCGCCGATCAGGTGTACGCCTACTGGCGCCAGCTCGAGAACCTGCCCCGGATCATGAGCCACCTCGAGAGTGTCACCGTGCTCGACGAGCGCCGCAGCCGCTGGGTCGCCAAGGCCCCGCTGGGCACCCACGTCGAGTGGGAAGCCGAGATCGTCAACGACAAGCCCGGCGAGCGCATCGGCTGGCACTCGCTGCCCGGCGCGACCGTGGACAACGCGGGCAGCGTGCAGTTCGAGAGCCTTCCCAACGGCGGCACCCGCATCCATGTGGCGCTGTCCTACCGTCCGCCCGCCGGGGCGCTGGGCGCGGCCGTCGCCAAGCTGTTCGGCGAGGAACCCAGCCAGCAGATCGCGGATGACCTTCAGAACTTCAAGCAGACCTTCGAGGGGGCGAACCCGGTCAACTGAGCTTCGGCATGAAGAAGGGCGGCTTCCCGGTGTGGGGGCCGCCCTCCTTTCGTCTGGGCCGTTTACCAGTTCAGGTCGTAGTTGGTAAAGGGGCGGCTCTGGGAAACCATGGTGCCCTCAAGGCGGTTCCAGCCCTTCTTGACGGTGAAGCCGAAGAGCGAGGCGTCGGAGGTCGCGTAGATCAGGCCGCGTGTGCTCCGCGCCGTGCGGGGTTCACCCGCGTCGAACTTCTTGTTGCTGTTGAGGTCCACGTAGGCGAGCACCTCGTACACGCCCGCTTTGGCCGTGTCGGGCAGCGAGATGGTGTACACCCGCTTCTGGGGGTTGAAGGTGCCGATGTCGAGCTGGTCGACCGCGTTGTTCTCGTAGCCTGTCCCCGTTAGACCGACGAGCGCGATGCGGACGTCGCCGTTCTGGGGTTGGGTACCGCGAATCTCGCCGGTCACGTCGCCGCGCGGCACGCCGAGTGCCCCGCAAGACGCCAGCGCGAGGGGAAGGCCGAGGGCCAGGGCCGCCTTGTTGATGGATGGCATGGCCGGAGCGCAAGTGGGCCGGACCGCCGTGGGGTACGAGGGGGCTAAACCTCCGGTGAAGGTCCGCCTTCCCGAACGTCCTGCGCCCCCGCCTCCACCACGGTCAGGGAGCGCAGGGTCGCCCCCTGGTGCCAGCCGTACTGCGGGTCACGCAGCCCCAGTGCCTCCGCGACAGCTCGGGCGGTGCTCTGGTCGGGTTCTCCCTCCAGGCAGAACAGCAGGAACTTGCGCCCGCCGGGGCCGATGCGGATAAACAGGTTCTCGCCGAGTTCAAGCTGCTGGGTACGGCCCAGCTTCTCGGCGCGGCCCTGCGCGTACCGCAGCGCGTCGCGGATGCGGACGGTGACGGTGGGGTGGCTCATGGGGTGGCCTCCTTCGGGGGTGGGCGCAGGCCGTCCAGCAGCAGCCCGGCGTAGCGGTCGGCCACCTCGCGGGGACTCAGGCGTCCGCCGGGGCGGTACCACGTATAGGTCCAGTTCACCGCCGAGAGAATCAGGTTGGCGGTCATCTTCACGTCCAGATCGGCGCGGAAGACGCCCTCCCGCATCCCCTGCGCCACCAGCCCCCGGTAGAAGGCTTCGGTCGTGTCGCGCCACGCCGTGACCCGTGCGTAGGCGTCGGGGGAGAGGTGCTTCCACTCGTGGAAGAAGACGGTCGCGCTCTCCAGGTTGCCCGCGACCACCGTGAGGTGCCGGGCCATCGCTTCCCGCAGCCGCTCGTCGGCAGGGCGGGGGTCGGTCTGGAGGTCCATCAGGGCGGCCTCGAACTGCCGGGCGGCCTGCTCCACGATCTCAATCAGCAGGGCTTCTTTGCCGCTGATGTGCGCGTACAGGCTGCCCCCCTGCATCCCCAGCTCGGCGGCGAGGTCGCGCATGCTGGCCCCATGGTAGCCCCGCTCGGAAAAGAGGCGGCTGGCGACCTCGTGAATCTGCTCGCGGCGCGACTTGGCCGGGCCGGGGGAGGCCGAACCTGGGGGGAGAGGGGAGGGGGCAGGGGGGTCCGTCATGGGGGGACGCGGCGGCGTGCGGGCAGGGTAGCACGGTCCTCCGGGAGGGCAGGGTGCTAGAACGGACGGCATGACCTCCACCCCCTCTCTTCCCGAGCAGGCGGCCCCAGCGGGGGTGCGCTCCGCCGTGCGGACGGTGCCCGCCTACCCCTTCACCCCGCTCGACGTGCCCATCAAGCTCGACCAGAACGAGAATGCCTACGACTTCCCGGCTGAGCTGAAGGCCGAGGCCACCGCCCGGATGCTCGCCCGCCCCTGGAACCGCTACCCGGACCTCGGGGCGGAGGGGATTCGTGCCCGCCTCGCCGCGCTGACCGGGTGGGATGAGGCGGGCGTGGTCCTGACCCCCGGCAGCAATGTGCTGATCAAGCTGCTGACCGAACTCGCGGGCATCGGGCAGACGGTCCTGACGGTCAGCCCCACCTTCGCCGTCTACACCCTGGAGGCGCGGATGCTGGGCGCCCGGCTGGTGCAGGTGCCGCTGAACCCCGACTTCTCGCTGCCGGTGGCCGGGCTGGTCGAGGCCCTGCGGACCCAGCCTCCCGGCTTGCTGTATCTCACCCAGCCGCACGCCCCGACCGGGCACGTGGACCCTGCCCAGGCCGTGCGCGAGGTCGTGGAGGCGGCCGGGAAGGACTGGATCGTCGTGCTGGATGAGGCTTACGGCGAATACAGCGGCACGGATTACCGCTCGCTGGTCCGGGAGGGAGGCAACCGCCTCAGCCTGCGGACCTTCAGCAAGGGCTGGGGGCTGGCAGGCATCCGGCTGGGGTACGCGCTGACCAGCCCGGCGCTGGCGACCGAGCTGCGCAAGCTCGTGCCCGCCTTCAACGTCGGCGTGCTGGCCGAGGCCGCGCTGGAAGTCGCCCTGGAGAACCCCGGCTACGTGGCCGAACGCGCCGCCGAGGTCCGCCGTGAGCGCGAGCGGGTCTTCGCGGCCCTGCGCGAGCACCCGGTCTGGGAGCCCCTCCCCAGCGAAGCGAACTTCTACCTGCTGCGAACGCCCGACGCGGAAGCCGCCTACCGCCACCTCCTCTCCTGCGGCATCGTGGTGCGCCGTCAGGACTCGCTGCCGGGGCTGGCGGGCTGCCTGCGGGTGGCGGTGGGCACGCCCGCCGAGAACGACGCGCTGCTCGCGGCGGCGCGGGCCTACGTTTCTTCGGGCGAGTAAGCCCGTCCGCGAGGGCGGTCACGCTGGGGCAAGGGCGCACGCGCTAGCCTCGGCGCGACCGCCCTCCCCCTATGGATTCCTTTACCCCACCCCCCAACTTTGCGCCGCGCTCGCCCCTAGTGCGCGAGTGCACGGCGTGCGGGGCGTGCTGCTCGGCGCCGGACATCCACGCCCTCCGTAAGCCGCTGGGGGTACCGTGCGTCCACCTGCGGCCCGACTGCCTGTGCGCGGTCTACGCCGCCCGGCCCGTCGTGTGCCGGGGCTACCAGCCCGACTGGGTGTGCGGGGAGGTCGCGCCGTTGCCCACGCTGGAGGCGCGGATGCGGCGCTTTCTGGAGATTTATGGGCTGGAGGACGAAGCCCGGCTCTAGAACAGCACCGCCCCCAGGGCCGCGCACGTCCCTACCACCGCCCACGCGGGCCAGCGCCCGGCGGTGAGGGCGGCGTACGCAAGCAGCGCCAGCGCGAGGTGACGCGGTTCCCGGATGCCCGCCGTGAAGACGGGGTGGTACAGGGCGGCGAGCAGCAGGCCCACGACCCCGGCATTCAGCCCCGCCAGCGCGGAGCGGGCAGCGGGCCGGGCAGAGAGGGCCGCCCAGAAGGGCAGCGCCCCCGCCATCAGCAGGCCCCCCGCCAGGAAGATGCCACAAGTGGCAATCAAAGCCCCCACCCATGCGGGCAGGGCCGTCTGCGCCGCGCCGAGATAGGTGGCGAAGGTGAAGAGCGGCCCCGGCACCGCGTTCGCCGCCCCGTATCCGGCGAGGAAGGTGGACGGTGTGACGTACTCCGGCACGAACCCCGCCTCCAGCAGCGGCAGAACCACGTGCCCGCCCCCGAAGACGAGCGCCCCCGCCCGAAAGGTGGTCCCGAACAGCGCCCACCCCGGCCCCAGCGCGGCCAGCAACGGCAGAGCCAACAACAGGCCCCCGCACAGCGCGAGCAGCCCCGCTCCCACCCGCCGCGAGACGGGCACCGGGGGCAACGCCGCCTCTGCTCCCGCGCCGGGCAGCAGGCGCCAGCCCACCAACGCACAGCCCACCAGGGCCGCCACCTGCATTCCAGCGACAGGCCACACCACCAGCAGAGCCGCCACCCCCAGCGCGAGCGCCGCCCGCACCCGGTCACTCCCCACCAGACTCCCCCACATGCCCGCGACCGCCTGCGCGACCACGGCGACCGCCGCGACCTTCAGCCCGGTCAGCCACCCGGCCTCCGCGCCGTTCCCGAAACGGGCCACGCCCAGCGCAAAGGCCACCAGCAGCAGCGCACTCGGCAGGGTGAAGCCCACCCACGCGGCCAGCAGGCCCCATCCGCCCGCCCGCAGCAGCCCCAGCGCCATGCCGACCTGACTGCTCGCCGGACCCGGCAGGAACTGCGCGAGCGCCACGAGGTCGGCATAGGCCCGCTCGGTCAGCCAGCCCCGGCGCTCCACGAACTCCCCCCGGAAGTACCCCAGGTGGGCGACCGGCCCCCCGAAGCTGGTCAGCCCCAGCCGCAGAAAGACGAGAAAGACCTCCAGCGTTCGCATCTGGAGGTCAGCTTAGAGCGAGAGGGTCAATCGTCGGCCGCTTGCCCTTCCTTCTTGGGCACTTCCGGGTTTTCCACGAACTCGGTGGGGTCGAAGCGGTCGAAGCCGATTTCCTTCTCGTAGTCCTGAATCTTGGCGTGCAATCGGCGCACGTCGCCCTCGACGGCCCCATAGTCGAAGGTATCGAAGATGGCGGTGGTCTTGTGGTTGCCGCCCTCGAAGTCGGGCACCTCGCGGGTCTTCTTGATGCCCTCTTCCAGCGCCTTGCGGCTCTCGATGCCGAGGTTGCGGAAGGCCACCTGCATCACGTCGCGCTGAAAGTCGCGCGGGCCGTAGATTCCGGCGCGGTAGACGGTTTCCGCGAAGTCCTGCCAGTCGGGCACGAGAGCCGAGGCGGGCATAGAAAACTGCCCGATCACGTTCTTGATCGCGTCCAGCGTGCGCTCGGGGTAGTAGTAGAGGTACATCCGCACGCCTTCGAGGAAGAAGTTGTAGTGCGCCGCCTCGTCCACCGCGATGGTCTGCGCGACCTTGGCGAGCACGGGGTCGGAAAAACCCGCGTACTGCGGCTTCTCGCTCTTGCCCTGGGCGATTTTCATCATGTTCAGGTAGTTGAGCTGGGTGGCCCGCTCCTGAAACACGGTGTACACGATGTTGTGAATCGCGTCGGGAAAGGGGAGTTCCCAGGTCTGCGAGCGCAGGCGCTCCTTGTATTCCTCGATCCACTGAGGCGACCGCTGGCCGCTGAACAGCACGGCGTTCTCCCAGGCGTCGGCGTGCTTTTCCTCCTCGCTGCCCCAGCGCAGTTGGAAGTGGCTGCGCCCATGCGAGCGCCGCACGAGGTTCACGAGGCTGGAGGTGAAGTCGGGCGCGTACTGCTCGACGGCGAAAAAGCCCTGGATGACCTTGACGATCTCCGGTGGCAGGTCCTGACGCAGCTTGAGCCACTCGAAGGAGCGGTCGGGGTTCCAGTTGCGCGTCTCCTGGCTGCGGGCGGTGTACCAGCGGTAGAGGCCCAGGAAGCCGCGCTCGATCAGGCGGTCCTTCTCGGCGTTGCTGAGCAGCCCCGCCGGGGTGCGGGGGCGCTCGTTGAGCATGTTGGGGGGCAGGATGTCGGCCATCGGAAACACTCCTTATGAGGCGGCACGTGCGGCAGTCCGCCGGAGGGGTAGGGAAGGGGGACGTTACCCTGATAGGCTACGTTCCCTCACCTGACGGAGCCGTGAACTGGGACGCGGTTTAACTTGAACTTCGCCCCTCTGCGGCCTCTCGCCCGGCACGGAACGGAGGCAGCAATGGTCCTGACCCTGACCGTCCTCGCCACGCTTCTGGGCGGTGCCTCCGCCCCTGGTTCCACACTCGCTCCCCCCCCCGCCCTGGCCGCGTCGGGTCCGGTGCGCGGACTCGTGCTGGCGGCGGCTCCCGACGGGCGGCTGGTCCTCGCGGTGATGACCGACGCCGGGCGCTTCAGCAGCGGGCGGGGCACCTTCACCGGGCGGCACCTGCGGGTCTGGCGGGAGCAGGGAGCCACCTGGGAGGCGCTGGGCGGCGTCCTGAACTACGACCAGCCGCGCCCGGTCTCTAGCCTCAACCTCGCGCTGGACCGGGCCGGGACCCCGGTGCTGGTCTGGAACGAGAATTACGGCGACAACGACGTGGTGGTCTTCCGGGCCTATCGGGACGGGGCCTGGACCGACTGGCGCACCCGCTACCTGGGCGACGACCTGCCCTATGCGGCCCGGACGCGGGCGGTCGCCGCGTGGGAGGGCGAACCCGTGCTGGCCTGGGGCGAGACGCTGCGGACCCCCTATGGCAGCCGCCTGACCGTGCGAGCCTGGGACCCGGCGGCGCGAACCTGGACCCGCAGCGAACCCTTCAACAATGGCCTGGTCTTCGCCCGCACCCCGGCCCTGGCCCTGGACCGCGCGGGGCGGGCGACCGTGGCCTGGCTTCAGGGGGACGTGCTGGCGAGTTGACGTGTTCGTCAAACGCTGGACCGGCACCCGTTGGGAGGCCCTCGGGGCCAGCCTCAACCGCCGCCCGCGCACCTACGTGGCCTCCACCCAGTTGGCCCTGGACGCGCAGGAACGCCCGGTCGTCGCCTGGCTGGAGGACGCGGGGGGCGAGGATGCCCTGTATGTCTCGCGCTGGACCGGGCAGGGCTGGCAGGCCCTGGGCGGGCGGCTGGGCACCCGCGCGGCCTCGGCCCCGGCGCTGGCGCTGGACCGGGTGGGGCGGCCCCTCGTCGCCTGGGTGGAGGAAGGGGGCGGGGTGGGACAGGTCTTCGCCGCGCACTGGACCGGGCGAGACTGGCAGGTGCGCGGGCCGCTGAACCGCGACCCCCGGCGGGACGCCCGCTCGCCCTCGCTGGCGGTGAACGCTGTGGGCGCGGCGGTGCTCGCTTGGCGGGAGGCTGTGGGCGGGGTCTACCGGGTGCAACTGGAGCGGCTGAAGTTCTGAAGGGTCGGCGCAACAATCTCAGCCCACCCGCCTACACTCTGGGCATGACCTCCCGCCAGAGCCTCGTCGGTCAGCCCGCGCCGGACTTCACGCTGCCCTCCACGTCGGGGCAGGCCGTGACCCTCAGCTCCTACCGGGGGCATCAGCATGTCGTGCTGGTCTTCTATCCCCTGGATTTCAGTCCGGTGTGCTCCATGCAACTGCCCGAGTATTCCGGGCGGCAGGACGACTTCGCGGAGGCAGGGGCGGTCGTGCTGGGCGTCAACCGCGACAGCGTGTACACCCACAAGGCCTGGGCCGCCGAGTACGGCATCGAGGTGCCGCTGCTGGCCGACCTTAACCTGAACGTGGCCCGGCAGTACGGCGTGGCGATTGACGAGCGTGGGGTCACGGGGCGGGCCGTCTTTCTGATCGATAAGGGAGGAGTGGTGCGCTTTGAGCATGTGGAGGCGCAGACCGGGGACTACACGGTGCGGCCGGAAGTGGTGCTGAGGAAGATTCGGGAACTGACGTGACAGCCTGCATCTTCTGCGCCATTGTCGCTGGGGAAGCCGAAGCCAGCCGGGTCGCAGAGAACGAGCTGTGCGTGGCCTTCTTGGATATTGGTCCCTTCACGACCGGGCACACCCTGATCGTCCCGAAGCGGCACGCGGTCACGTTCACTGACCTGACCCCACAGGAAGCGGGCGCGTT
Organism: Deinococcus sp. NW-56; assembly: GCF_002953415.1. Classification (NCBI taxonomy): domain Bacteria; kingdom Thermotogati; phylum Deinococcota; class Deinococci; order Deinococcales; family Deinococcaceae; genus Deinococcus; species Deinococcus sp. NW-56. The sequence goes on from NZ_CP026516.1 coordinate 105,186, forward strand.
GGCCGAGCTGGGTCAGCGGGTGGCCCGCGCCCTCCAGACCAGCGGCCTCCCCTGTGACGGCCTCAACCTCTGGATGGCGAATGGCGAGGTGGCTGGACAGGACGTGTTTCATGCACATCTGCATGTCATCCCGCGCCTGAGCGGTGATGGCCTGAAGATGGCGGTGCGACCGGCGCACCCCTCCCGCGCGGCGCTGGACAAGGTGGCGGCCACGCTCCGTTCCGCCCTGCAACCCTAACCCCACTGCGCCACACGGCGGATGCCCCGGCCCCCGGCCCCGCACTAGCCTGGGGGAATGCCGGACGCGCCCCCCTCTCCTCCTTCTTCCCCCTTACGCGGCGGGTCGCTGGCCGTGCTGCGGGGCTACCTGGGGCCGCTGAAATGGCAGGTCGCGGGCCTCGCGGCGCTGCTGCTCTCCGCGACGGGCCTGAGCCTCACGCTGCCGCAACTGCTCGCCCGTTTCGTGGACACGGTGCGGCTGGGGGCCGGGGCCGACGTGGGGCGGCTGGTGCAGCTCGCGGGCTTTTACCTCGCGCTGGCGGTGGGGGTGCAACTGCTGAACGCGGGGGCCACGTATCTGGGGGCGCGGGTGGGCTGGACCGCCACCAACCGGCTGCGGGTGGACCTGCTGCGGCACATGCTCTCGCTCGACATGCGCGAGCACAAGGAGCGCACCCCCGGCGAGATGATCGAGCGCATCGACGGCGACGTGACCGCCCTGAGCAACTTCTTCTCGCAGTTCGCGGTGCGGGTGTTCGGGGCGGCGCTGCTCCTCACGGGCGCGGTCGTGATGTTCTACCTGACCGACTGGCGGGTGGGGCTGGGCGTGACCGCCTTCGTGCTGGTCACCCTCGTCGCCATGAACCGCGTCCGCAAGCTGGGCGTGGAACCCACCCGGCTGGAGCGCGAGGGCAGTGCCCGGCTCTTCGGCTACGTGGAGGAACGCCTCGCCGGGCTGGAAGACGTGCGCTCGCTGGGCGCGGGCGGACACCACCTGCGCGGCTTCCTGCGGGTGCAGGGCGACTTCTTCCGGCGGGCCACCTACTCGTGGCAGCGGCGCAGCGTGGTGTGGTGGCTGAGCATGGTGCTGTTCGCGGTGGGCTACGTGGGCATCCTGGCCTCGGCCATCGGCCTCTATGCGGCGGGGGCGATCACGCTGGGCACCGCCTTCCTGATGTACCAGTACATGAGCATGGTGGAAGAACCCATCGACCAGCTCACCCAGCAGCTTCAGGACCTCCAGAAGGCCGGGGCCAGCCTGGGCCGCATTTCCGAACTGCTCGCCCTGCGCTCGGGGCTGCCGGAGGGGGACCGCGAGCTGCCGGACGGCCCGCTGGACCTGCGCTTCGAGGACGTGACGTTCTGCTACGACCCGGAGGACCCCACGGCTCCCGCCGTCTTGCAAGGCGTGTCCTTCCACCTCCCCGCCGGGCAGACGCTGGGGCTGCTGGGCCGCACCGGAAGCGGCAAGACCACGCTGACCCGGCTGGTCTCGCGCCTCTACGACCCCACCGAGGGACAGGTGCGGCTGGGCGGAGTGGGCACCCGCGACGTGCGGCTGGAGAGCCTGCGCTCGCGGGTCGCCGTCGTGACCCAGGACGTGCAACTGTTTCAGGCCAGCGTGCGCGACAACCTGACCTTTTTCGACCCCGCCCTGCCCGACGAGGCGGTCGAGGCCGCGCTGCACGAGGTCGGCCTGGGTGAGTGGCTGGGGCGGCTGCCCGAGGGCGTGCGGACGCCGCTTCCCACCGGGAGCCTCAGCGCGGGGCAGGCACAACTGCTGGCCTTTGCGCGGGTGATGCTGCGCGACCCCGCCGTGATCATCCTCGACGAACCCAGCAGCCGCCTCGACCCCGCGACCGAGGCGCAGCTCACCCGCGCCATGACCCGCCTGCTGTCGGGCCGCACGGCCATCGTGATCGCCCACCGCCTCGACACGGTGGCCCGTGCCGACCGGATTCTGGTGCTGGACGCGGGCCGGGTCGTGGAGGACGGCGCCCGCGCGGTCCTCGCCGCCGACGGGCAGAGCCACTACGCGGCGCTGCTGCGGGCCGGAACGCTGGCGGAGGACGGGGGGGTGCTGGCGTGAGGGCAGTGAACCGGCCAGAGCTTCCGCCTTCTGCCTCCATACGCCGCCAGCGACACGCCACGCGCCCTTCCCGGAGCCTTCCATGACCCCCAGCACGACCGCCGCCACCCCTCCCTCCCGTACCCTCGCGCTGTCGCGGCGGCTCTTTGCGTACCGGCCCGGCCTGTTCGCCTTCAACGTGGGCATGTGGGCGCTGGTCTACATGGCCCCGGCGCTGCTCACGGTGGCGGTGAGCAATCTCTTCGGGCGGCTGGAGGACGCCGACCGGCTGCGGCTGGCGGGGGACCCCATCACGGTGCCCATTGCCGCCGCGTGGGTCGCGCTGGGGTGGTTCGCCCTGGTGCGGCTGAGCCGCTTCGGGCTGTTCTACGGGGCCTTCCGGGGGCTGATCGAGCTGCTGTACACGCTGGACGCGCTGATGCGGCGCAACCTGCTGAACTACCTCCTGACCGCGCAGGGCTCGCGCCGACTCCCCGATACCCCCGCCGAGGCGGTCAGCCGCTTCCGCGACGACGTGGACGACGTGGCCGCCTACACCGAGGTGTGGGTGGACAGCCTGGGCATCGCCCTGTACTGCGTGCTGGCGGTCGTGCTGATGGCGCGGGTGGACCCGGTGATCACCGCGCTGGTCTGCACGCCGCTCGTGCTGATGATCGTGTTTGTCGGCCGCCTCTCGCCGCGCATCCGGGCCTACCGCCGCCGCATGCGCGAGGCGACCGCCCGCGTGACCGACTTTATCGGGGAGACGTTCGGGGCCGTCTCGGCGGTCAAACTCGCCGCCCGCGAGGAACCCATGATCGCCCACTTCGCCCGGCTGGGCGAGACGCGGCGGCACTCGGCCCTGCGCGACGTGCTGCTCACCGAGCTGATCCGGGGCGTGAACGTCAACATGGTCAACCTCGCCGTGGGGCTGGTGCTGCTGCTGGGGGCCAACCAGGTGCGCGGGGGCGGCATGCGGGTCGAAGACTTTGTGCTGTTCATCGGCCTGCTGCCGCGCCTGACCGGGAGCATGGGCTTTTTCGGGGACGCCATCGCCCGGCACCGCCGCACCGGGGTGAGTTACGACCGCATGACCCGGCTCCTGCAAGACGCGCCCCAGGACACCCTCGTGGATCACCACCCCGTCTACCTGCGGGAGGAGCCGCCCGTGCAGGGCCAGCCCGCATCTGCCCTCCCGCTGGAGGAACTGCGGGTCGAGGGCCTCACCGCCCACCACCCCGACGGCACGGGGGTCACCGACGTGAGCTTCACCCTGCGCCGGGGCGAGTTCGTGGTCGTCACCGGGCGCATCGGCAGCGGCAAAACCACCCTGCTGCGGGCGCTGCTGGGGCTGATGCCTGCGGACGGTGGGCGCGTCCTCTGGAACGGGGAGGAGGTTGCGGACCCTGCCACCTTCTTCGTGCCGCCGCGCAGCGCGTACACCGGGCAGCTTCCCAACCTCTTTTCCGACACGCTGCGCGAAAACGTGCTGACGGGGGCTGACCCCGAGCGCCTGAACCGCGCCGTGCGGCTGGCCGTACTGGAACCCGACCTCGCGCAGCTTCCGCATGGGCTGGACACCCAGGTCGGGGCACGCGGCGTCAAGCTCTCCGGCGGGCAGATGCAGCGGGCGGCGGTGGCCCGGATGCTCGCTGCGCCCGCCGATCTGCTCGTCTTCGACGACGTGTCCAGTGCGCTGGACGCCCGCACCGAAGCCGAGCTGTGGGACGGCCTCTTCCGCGAGACGGATGCGACGTGTCTGGTCGTCTCGCACCGCCGCGCGGCCCTGACGCGGGCCGACCGCATCCTGCTGCTGGAGCACGGCCGCCTGACGGATGAGGGGACGCTGAACGACCTCCTGTCGCGTAGCCCCGAGATGCGGGCGCTGTGGGTGGAGGAGGGGATGTAGATACGGGCTATACTCAGGTCAGGAGGTGCGCCGTGACCCGCAGCAAGGTCTTCCGCAGCGGCAACAGTCAGGCGGTGCGGATTCCGCGTGAGCTGCACTTGCCCTACGGCGAGGTGGAGATCACCCGGCGTGGACGCGAACTCGTCATCACGCCGCTGCCCCGGCAGGACGGCCGCGCGGTCTTCGCGGCGCTGACCGCCTTCGAGGGGATGCCGGAGCGCGAGCAGCCCGCCGAGCAGGAGCGCGACCCCCTGCTATGACCCCGCCGCCCACCCTCTATCTCCTCGATACCAACATCTGCATCTACACCATGAACCGCCGCCCGGAGGCGGTGCGCCGACGGCTGGAGGAGACGGCCGCCGCCGGGCACGCGCTGGGCCTGTCCAGCGTGACCTGGCATGAACTGTGGTACGGGGTGCGCCGCAGCGCCCAGCCGGAGGCGAACGCGGCGCGGCTCGGGGCGCTCGCCGGGGCACTCGACCTTTACCCCTTTGGCGACGACGCGGCCGAGCGGGCCGCCCGTATCCGTGCGGAACTCTCGCGCCAGGGCCGGAGTATCGGTCCCTACGACGTGCTGATTGCCGGGCACGCCCTGAGCCTGGGAGCCACCCTGGTCACCCACAACGTGGGCGAATTCGGCCGGGTGCAGGGGCTGAGCGTCGAGGACTGGGTCCAGGGCTAGGCAGCTCCCCCAGCCCTACCCTTCCCGCTGCCCCGTCACCCAGTACCTGACCCGCTCGGCCACGTTCTCCATATGGTCCCCCACCCGCTCCAGGCTGCGGCCCACCCGCATCAGGGTCAGCGCCTTGGAGATGTTGCGGGGGTCTTCGAGCATGTAGGTCACGAGTTCGCGCTGGGTCTGCTCGTACAGCTCGTCCACCTCGTCGTCCATCCGCAGGGTGGCCTCCGCGCGGGACACGTCCCGGTCGGCAATCGCGGTGCGGAGGTTCTGGCTCATCTCCGAGAGGCGCTCCAGCATCCGCGCGAGGTTCACGTAGCGCTTCAGCGCGGGCTGCTGCGCGAGTTCGGCGCCGTCCTCCGCGACATGCACGGCGTAGTCCCCCATGCGCTCGATGTCGCTGAGGCTCTTGAGAATCAGCGCCACCAGCCGCAGGTCCCGCGCGACCGGCTGGTGCAGGGCGATGATCCGCAGGCACTCGGCCTCGATCTGCGCCTCCATCGCGTCCACCTCGCGGTCGATGGCGCGGACCTCCTCCAGCCGCTCGGGGCGGGCGTGCAGCAGCACCTCGCCCGCAATGGGCAGCATTCGCTCGACGGTGCCCAGCATGTTCAGGGCGCTGTTCAGGACGCTGCGGAGGTCGGTGTCGAGGGCTTCACGCATGGGGACTCCTTGGGGTGGCTGGGGTAAGGGACGCGGCGGGAGGGGGCGGCCTACAGGTCACGGTGCCCCCCACCCGGCAGGGTGAAGCAAAAGGCGTTACGCTCGCCGCGGCGCTCGGCCCAGACCTGCCCGCCCCAGCCCTCCACGATGGACCGGACGATATACAGGCCCATGCCGCTGCCCTGCCCGCCGACGCCGGGACCACGGGTATGGGCACGGAAGAGGCTGGCGGTGTCGCCCAGCGGGACGCCGCCGTCCAGCACCGCGACCTCCACCCAGGCCCCGCGCCCGGCCGTGATGACCTCCACGGCCCCGGCGGGCGGGCCATAACGCAGCGCGTTCTCGACGAGATTGAGCAGCACCTGCAAGAGCTTGTCGGGGTCGGCGCGGACGAGGTGGTCGTCTCCGAAGGTCAGGCTGGCCCCCCGCGCCGTGACCTCGGGGGCCAGCAGCCGCCCGGCCCGCGCGAAGGCTTCTGCCAGCGGCAGGGTGCGGGCACGGGTGGGCCGGAAGCCCACGGCGAGATCCTCGACGAGCCGTCCGAGGCGCTCGACCTCCTGCAAGCCCTGGCCGACGAACTTGCGGGCCAGCTCGGGGGGCAGGTCGTATTCCAGCGCCTCCAGCACCCCGCGCAGCCCCGCGACGGGCGTGCGGAACTCGTGCGAGAGCACCGCCGCCGCCTCGCGCAGCTCGGCCTCGCGGCGGCGGTGCTCGGTCACGTCCTCCACGATCAGGGCGCCCGGTTCCCCAGGCCCCGCGCGGGTCGCGGTGCAGCGCAGGGTGCGGCCCGCCATCTCGAGTTCCAGTTCGCCGCCACGCTCGGCGAGCGCCTCCAGGGTGTGGCGGCGCACGACCTCCAGCAGCGGGCGCCCGGCGGCCCGTTCCTGCGGCACCCCCCACAGCCGGGCGGCGGCGGCGTTTACCCGCACGACGGTGGGGGCGCCGCCCGCCGACTCGAACAGCAGCACGGCCTGCCCCAGCGCGTCCATCCAGGCGTCGGGGCGGGGGGTGGCGGCGGTCTCCGTCATGCCTCCCCCATCCAGGGGCGCATCCGGTAGCCCTTGCCGCGCACCGTTTCCAGGAAGCGGGGCCGGGCGGGGTCATCCCCCAGGTGCGCCCGGAGCTGGGTTACATGCTGGTCCACCGTGCGCTCGCCGCCCAGAAAGTCCGGCCCCCACACCCGGTCGAGCAGTTCGGCCCGCGAGTACACCCGCCCGGTGTGCGCGGCGAGAAAGGCCAGCAGATCGAACTCGCGCCGGGTCAGCGGCAGGCCCCGGCCCGACAGCCGCGCGTCGGCGGCCCCCAGGTCGAGGACAAGGGGGCCATGGGAGAGCTGCGGAGGTACGTCGGGCAGCGAGCGCCGCAGCAGCGCCCGCACCCGCGCCACGAGTTCCGCCGCCGAGAAGGGCTTGGTGAGGTAGTCGTCTGCGCCCGACTCCAGCCCCTCGACCCGCTCGGCCTCGGCGGCGCGGGCGGTCAGCATCAGCACCGGGAGGCGCCGCAGCGCGGGGTCCGAGCGCAGCCGCCGCAGGAAGGTCAGGCCGCTCTCGCCGGGGAGCATCCAGTCGAGCACGAGCGCGTCGGCGCTGCCCAGGGCCTCCTGGGCCGCCGGAACCGTCTCGAAGGCGCTCACCCGAAATCCAGCCCGCTCCAGATGAAAGCGCACCACGTCGCGCACGGTGCCCTCGTCCTCGATCACGACCACGTGGCTCATCGGTCCTCATTCTGGGGGCGGGAGGGTCAGGGGCGTGTCAGGCACAGGGGGGAACGGTGCCTGAGTTCAGGCGGTGGTGCCCGGGTGATGACTCTCGTCTTCCGGGAACTCGAGCACGCGGGCGTCGCTCCACAGGCCCTCGAGGTCGTAGTACTCACGGGCGTCCTTGGTCATGATGTGCACCACGACCGAGCCGCCAAAGGCCAGCAGCAGCCAGCGCTCGCTGGGGCCTTCCACGCTGGGGCGCGGCAGCCCGGCGGCCTGTGCCTTCTCGCGGATGTTCTCCTGCACGGCGTTGAGCTGCAGACCAGCGGTGGCGGTGCAGATCACGAAGTATTCGAGGGTGCTGCTGACCTCGGTGAGGTCGAGTACGACCACGTCCTCGGCGCGGCGCTCGCGGGCCGCGTCCACGATGGCGCGGAGTTGCTGGTGCAGTTCGGTGTCGTTCTGGGGTTGGGTCATGGGGTCTCCGTGGTGGGTGGGGAAGGGTCGGGGGAAGGCGGCAGGGCGCTGAGGGCCGCGAGGCTCTGCCGGGCGTCCGCACCCAGCAGGATACCCACCTCGCCCGCGGCCACGGGAAACCGCTCGCCCTGAAGCCGGGGCAGCCCCAGAGCGTCGGCGAGTTGCGAGGCCGCCGCCACGTCCGGCCCGGTGACGACCTGACTCGCCTCGCGGCTGGCAGGCACCGTCTGGGCGCTTACCCGCGCGTACCCCAGCGTCCGCAGCGCTCCTGCGAGCCGCCCGCCGAGGTCCGCGCCGCTCGCGTCCCGGATGCGGACCGTCACGGCCGCGAGGTCGGTGGGGTCAGCCGGGGTGGAACTGGCCCCCTCGCCGTCCGTGCCCCAGACCTGCGCGAGCGCTTCCGGATTCACCGCGAGGTTGGAGGTCCCCGGAATCGGCGTGGTGGGGAGGGTGGCGAACCTCAGCCGCAACTCGGGCAGTTCGGGCAGCAGCGTGGTGAGCAGGGCGGGGTCGGCGTCCGTCTCCACCCCGTTGCCGACCCCACCCAGGATGGTGGGGAGTGCGGTCAGCCCCTGCGCGGAGGTCAGGCGCGAGGCGAGTTGCGTGAGCGCCTGTTTCTGGTGGTCGATGCGGCCGTAATCGTCCCCCACGCCTTTACGCACGCGCAGGTACAGCACCGCCTGCTCGCCGTTCAGGTGGTGGTTGCCGGGGGGCAGGCGCAGGTCCACCCCCGCCGCCTGGTCCACCCACTCGATGCCGCCCTCCGGCACGGTCACGTCCAGTCCGCCCAGCGCGTCGATCACGCGGGCCACGTAGTCGGTCCGCACGATGACGTGGGCGTCGATGCTCTCCCCAGTGATCGTCTCCACGGCCTCCACCAGCGCCGCCGGGCCGCCCGCCCAGTAGCGGCCGTTGACCTTCTGCTCGGCCCAGCGCAGCTTCGGGTTGAAGGGGCCGACGTTGGTGTCGCGGGGGATGTTCAGCACGTTGACCGCCGAGCCGTCCACCTTGACCAGCATCAGGGTGTCGGTGTTGGGGGGTTGCAGCAGGCCGGTGCGCTGGTCCTGATCGGCGCAGGGGGTGCGGGAGGCGCAATACACGATGTCGCGCCCAGCGACGAGCAGGGTGAACTGCGGCACGCCCCCCGCCCCGGCGGCCGAGGCGTCCCCCGAACTGCTCAGCACCGCGAGGCCACCCAGCGACAGCGCCGCGAGCGTCAGTCCGCCGAGCTGCACCGCCCGCACGCCGCGCCGGGAGCGGGGCGGGGGGACGGGCGAGGGCACCGGGGCCGCGAAGTCGAACTGAAAGCTGCCCGGCACGCCGGGTCCGGCGGGGGACTCGGTCATGAGACGCCGGGCAGGTCGCAGGCGGGAGAGCGCACCTCCGGCAGCGCGTGGTAGGCCCGCAGCGTGCGCGGATGCACCTGAATGCCCCGGCCCTGGAGGTAGGTCACCTTGGACACGATGGCCCGGTTCAGCGCCGCCCCCAGGTCACACAGGGCGAGTTCGCGGATATCGGCATTCACCCCCCGGCCCGGTTCGGACACGTCGGCGATATACACGCAGGCCGCGACCGGATTGCCCCCGCGCGGCCCGGTCGTGTGGTCCTCCACGGCCTCCAGCACCACCGGGTCGGGGTAGCCCCAGCGCTCCAGCAGGGTGCGGGCCGCCCGCCCATGCAGAGCGAGGGGGTGGGCGAGGTCGATGGGGCACTCCGGCGGCGCGAGGCGCAGCAGTTCGGCGTCGGGCAGGTCGCGGGCGATGTCGTGCAGCAGCCCGGCGGCGTAGGCCCGCGCCTCGTCCAGCCCGTTGGCGCAGGCGATCTGGCAGGCGAGTTCGGCCACCCGCAGCACGTGTTCGTAGCGCCGGGGCCGCACCATCAATCGCACGCGCTCGTCCCAGCCCGCCAGTTCGGCGAGGGGATGCCGGGGAAACTTCAGCTCCGCGATCATAGGGCCGCGTGGGTCAGACGCCACACCATGGGCGGAGTATACGCCCCCCACTCCGGCGATGTGGAATGGAGCTCGCGGTCCGGACTGCATCTTTATCCATTCGGGAGTCATGGCACGTTCCCTTCCCCGGCGGACGGCGGCGCTGCCTCCTGCACGGTGAGGCGCACCTGCACCTCCTCCAGCGCCTGCGCCCCGGCGGGCAACCGCAGGGTGACCGGAGCCGTATAGCTGCCGACCCGGTACGGCACGCGGCCCGGCACCTCCCGCAGCCGCGCCAGCAGCTCCGGGTCGGCGACCACGCGCACTCCGGTGGGCTGCACGCTCAGCGCCGTCACCCGCAGGCCGGGGGGCGGGTCCTCCAGCACGACGGGCAGGGTCTTGACGGGCACCTCGCCGCTGTCCACCCGGCGCACGGTGACGCTGGCGGGGGTCAGGGTCAGGCCCGCGACGGGCTCGCCCCGGCCGTCGAGGGCGATCAGCGCCGCTTCCCGCGTCTCACCGGGACCGGGGGAGACGGGCGCGTTCACCACCCGCGCCACGGTGGCGACCACCCGCCCGGGGCCGCTGACGGTGGCCTGCGCGGGGGTGACCTCGTAGCGCGGCAGGCTGTTTTCCGGCGGATTCGCCACGCCGAGGGTGACCCCCAGCGTCCGCGTGACGAGCGCGTCCACGAAGCCCTGCACCCGCTCGGGCACCTGCCGCTGCAGGGCCGTCCCGGTGGGGGCCTGCACGGTGACGGGGCGGGTAAAGCTCCCCTCCGGCACCCCGGTCACGTCCACGACCGCCTCGATGCTGTCGCCGCGCAGCTCGCGCAGCCGCTCGGGCCGCCCGGTCAGGTACACCCGCACGGTGGGCGGGTTGAGGTCGCGCACCGCCCGCTCGCCCGCCCCGCGCTCGGCGGTGGTGTCACTGACGGTCACGGGCACGTCGTAACCCTGCTCCACGTTGGCGCGGCGGTCGGTGGTCGCCACGAACCACAGGGTCAGGGCCACCCCCAGCGCGAGCAGCTTGGGCAGCAGGTTGTGCAGCAGGCGCCGCCACAGCCGCCCCGGAGTCCAGCGCCCCTCCGCGCCCGTCATGCGGACCCCCCGCCCTCGCCGCCCGGCGTCCGGGTCGGCTCGGGGGCCTCGGCCCGGCGGGCGAAGGGCAGGTCGCCCAGCACCGGCCGGTCGTACAGCAGCGTCCGCAACTGCTCGCGCAGCTCGGTGCCGTTGAGGTCCGGTCCCAGCCGCCCCGCGAGCGCGATCCGCATGCTGCCGCGCTCCTCGCTGGCGACGAGCACCACCGCGTCGGTCACCTCCGACAGCCCGATGGCCGCCCGGTGCCGGGTCCCGTAGCGGCGGTAGGTGCCGTCACTGGACTGCAGAGGAAAGAGGCACCCCGCCGCCACCACCCGCGACCCCTGCACGATGACCCCGCCGTCGTGCAGCGGCGCGTTGCGGGCAAAGAGGGCCTCCAGAAAGGGCACGCTGATCACCGCGTCAAGGGACACGCCCGTCGCGGCGTATTCGCCCAGCGGCGTGCGGCGCTCGATGGCGATCAAGGCCCCCGTCTTGCGCTCGGCCAGCCGCTCCAGCGCCCGCGCGAGGTCTTGCAGCGCGGCCCCGCTCGGTCCTGTTTCGCGCCCGCGCGGGCGGCCCACCCGCTCCAGCGCGGCCCGCAGCTCGGGCTGAAAGAGGACCACCAGTGCGAAGAGGCCCACCGTCCCCGCCCGCCCCAGGATGTAGCTCAGGGTGGTCAGGCCCAGGAGTTCGGCGGCGGCCCACACCGCCGCAAAGACCACGATTCCCCGCAGCACGTTCACCGCGCGGGTGCCCACCACCAGCAGGTACCCCTGGTAGACCAGAAAGGCCACCAGCAGCACGTCCAGCACGTCCCGCAGGCTCAGCGAGCCGGGAATCAGGGACATGGGCGGCGCTCCCCGGGGCCGCCGCATACAGGGGCCTGCGGCACGCGCCCACTATACGCGGGGGGAGGGGCTTTCCCGCCCCGCTACACTGCCCTATGGAACTGCGTTTTCTGGGCCACAGCACCTTCCTGCTCTCGCACGGCGAACACCGGGTCCTGATTGACCCCTTTCTCGCGGGCAATCCGACATGCCCTGTCACGCTGGAGGAAGCGCTGGGCTGGAACGTCAGGGCCGTCCTGATCAGCCACGCGCACGGCGACCACTGGGGCAACGCGCTGGACTTCGGGCGGGCGGGGGTGCCGGTCATCGGGACCGCCGAGATCGGCGGGTACGCGGCGGCGAACGGGGCCACGAACGCCATCGGCGCGAACATCGGCGGCACGGTGCGCGGCGAGTGGGGGAGCGTCTCCTTCACCCCGGCGTGGCATTCGTCGTCCTTTCCGGACGGCACCTACGGCGGGATGCCCACCGGATTGGTCGTCGAGATGGGCGGCAAGCGCGTCTACCACGCGGGCGACACCAGCCTCTTTTCCGACATGCGCCTGATCGGGGACCGGGGGCTGGACGCGGCCCTGCTGCCCATCGGCGACCACTACACCATGGGGCCGGAGGAAGCCGGGCGCGCCCTGGAACTGCTGCGCCCCCGGGTGGCCGTGCCCATGCACTACGGCACCTTCCCGCCCCTGACGGGCAACCCGCAGGTCTTCGCGGCGGCGGGGCGGGCGCAGGGCGTGGACGTGCGGGTGCTGGGACCGGGGGAGAGCACGGAGCTGTAAGCTGACGGCTCCTACGCCATCCCCTGAAACTGCACCTGCACGCCCTGCCCGTCCGCGGCTTGCCGCGCCTGAGCCAGCGCAGAGTGCGCGGCGGGCAGCAGCGCCCGCTCGGGCCGTTGCCACAGCGCCTGCGCGACCTTGCTGGCCCGCCGCACGAGGAGGTGCTCGCCGGGCCGCGCCAGGGTGATCGCCGCGAGCAGGGCCTGGGCGCTGGGCGGCACGTCCGAGAGGGGATCCAGCGGCACATGCGCCGTGACCCGCTCGCCGGGACGCCGCAGGCTCACGCGGGCCTCCGGGACGGCGGGGCGCTGCTCGATCAGGACTTCCGCCTGCGGCCCCTCCAGCGCGGGCACGCTCAGGCCCCGGCGGGCTGCGTTGGCGAGGTCATGCGCCGAGAGCATGTGCCGCCGGGTGCGCGGCGTGTAACCCACCCGCAGGGCGACCCCCCGCGCCTCCGCCTCGTCGATCACCTCCCGCGCGAGGTCCGCGAGCAGCCACGGCCCCCGACCCCGGCCCACCGAGGCGATCACGGCCTCGTTGTCGGTGTGCACGCTCAGCGGCTCGCCGGGGGGGGCGTGACGCACGGCTTCGAGCACCGCCCGCAGCTCGGCGGCGTTGTTGTCGGGGGCCGCCATCTGGCCCTGGTAACCCACGGGCAGCGTCCCCGGCATCAGCAGGATCAGCCCCCAGCCGCCCACGCCGTGTCCGCCGTCCGTCTCGTGCCAGCTCGCGTCCACGTAGGCGTGGTTCATATCGGCTCCATCATGCCTTCCCGCAGGCGGGGGCACCATGTGATTCACACAGTGCGATACTCCCCGCATGGACGTCCTCTCCCTCTACCGCGAGGCGGGCGCGTACCACGAGGGGCACTTCCTGCTCGCCTCGGGCCGCCACTCGCCCAAGTTCCTGCAGTCCACCACGGTGCTGCAATACCCGCACCTGACCGAGAGAATCGGGCAGGCGCTGGCGCAGCATGTGCAGGAAGCCGGACTGTCCCCCCGCCTCATTGTCGGCCCCGCGATGGGCGGCGTAGTCCTCGCCTACGAGGTCGCGCGTCACCTGCCCGGCACCCGCGCGATTTTCGCGGAGAAAGACGGCCAGGGCGGCATGAAGGTCCGCGATGCGTTCCGGGTCGAGCCGGGCGAACCCTTCATCGCTGTGGAGGACGTGCTGACGACCGGGGGCAGCGTCCTGAAGGCCGTCCGCGCGGTGGAGGCCCTCGGCGGGCGGTGCGTGGCCGTCGCCTGCATCGTGGACCGCCGGGCGGGGGAGGGACCGCTCGCCGGGTACCCGCTCGTTTCCCTCACCCGCCTGACCTTTGATACCTATGCGCCGGACGAGGTGCCGGAGTGGTTGGCGCAGGTGCCGCTCCAGGAAATTTAACCGCTCCAGGCGTCCCGGAACCCCTCGGCTGGAGCGTCGGCCCAGGTCACGGCGTCCCCACCCTGCCAGACGAGAAAGCGGCGCACCAGTTCGTGGCCCAGGGCGTACCCGGTCCAGCGGGGCAGCCCCCCGGCCTCCGACCCGAAGAACCACGCGGGGTGGCCGTAGTCGGGAGAGTCCAGCAGGGGATGCGCCCGCCTCCACAACTCGTCCAGATTGGCGGATGTGGTGGCGTAGGGCGGCGGCCCACCCCGTTCCCCGGCCTCGTACTGCTGCGCCAGCCCCTCCGAGACGAGGGCTTCCAGCAACGTCGTGCCGTATCCCGGCCCCCGCCAGCGCCGCACGTGGTGCAGTTCATGCGCCAGGGTGGCCGGCAGCTCGGTGCGCCAGCCGCCTGCGAAATGAGGGTTGGTCGGGTCTAGCGTGACCTGAAGCCAGTGTCCCGTCGGGGTGTAGCCAGCCATTCCTGTTTCCGGCAGGGTCCAGCTCGGGCTGACATACAGGGCCACGTCCACCCCGTCCAGGTCCAGCCGCGCCGCGTGCCAGGCGAGGGCGGCCTCAGCGACTGCCCGCAGCTCGTCGGCCAGTTCGTCGGGAAGAAGGCCCCCGGCGTTCATCAGGTGCAGGGCGTTCGGCCTGCCCCCTCCTGCTGCCCTGCGGGGCGCGGGGCGGCTCCCGGTCACGCCGGAAGACGGTGGCCCGCCTCCCCGTCATCCACGGAACCCCCTGACTCCGGGATGAGGCGGGCCGCTGCTGCCGGGGTGCTGCGCGGCCTTCCCTCGGCCCGGCGGCCCGCCTGATAGCCTTCCCAGTACGCGGCGGCCAGCGGCGCCAGTTTGTGCCACTGCCCCCTCAGGGCGCGGCGGATCAGGATGGCGAGCGCCTTGAGGACCACAGCAGCCGGGGGGCGGCGGGTCAGCCGCATGAACATGCCAAAGGCGCGGGTGTATTGCACGTCGGATCTCAGGTCGGCCTCCCGGCCGTACTGCTTTTTGGAACTGGCTCCGCCCTTGTGGTACACCCGGCTCGCGTCGGCCACCGCGAGCCGCCAGCCATGTTCCCTGGCCCGCAGCGAGTACTCGGTGTCCTCCATCGAGAAGATGTAGCGCTCGTCCAGCAGGCCGATCTGCTCCAGCACCTCGCGGCGGATCAGCAGGCTGGTCCCCAGCAGGTGGTCGTATGAGTCGGCGGGCGCAAAGTGGTGGTGGAGCGTGAGCAGGTAGGGATGGAGCGTGCCCCCACCCCAGGCCTGAACGATTCCCGGCTCGCCATAGTTGTAGAGCACGGATGCCACCAGCCCCAGAGACGGGTCGCTCTCGGCGGTCCGCACGAGTTCGGTCAGCGCCAGGGTCGAGACCGTCGTGTCGTTGTTCAGCAGCCAGATGTACTCGGCCCCGGCCTCCAGCAGCGTTTGCGTCCCCAGGTTGCTGGCCCCGCCGAAGCCGATGTTCTGTGGCAGGGCCGTGAGGTTGACCTCTGGAAACCTCTGCCGGAGCTGCTCGACCGAGTCGTCCGTGGAGCCGTTGTCCACGACCAGCACGTCGAGATTGCGGTAGGCCAGGCCGCGCAGGGAGTCCAGGCATTCGGCCGTGTCCTGCCAACCGTTCCAGTTCAGAATAACTGCACCCACACGTGGCTCCTGCACAGCAGCTCCTTGTGGCCTCACCGCCGGGGTGGTGCCGGGTCTTTCTGGCATGCTTGGGACGTCCTGAGCCATCAGCCTAACATGAGAAAGGCGGCCAGTCCTGCCGAACTGACCGCCTGGAAGCGCCTGCTTTAGAGGCTCAGATCTCCAGCAGCATCCGCGCCGGGTCTTCGAGGATGTTCTTGATCGTCACCAGGAACTGCACCGCTTCCTTGCCGTCGATGATGCGGTGGTCGTAGCTCAGCGCCACGTACATCATCGGGGCGATCACGACCTGCCCGTTCTGGGCGATGGGCCGCTCGATGATGTTGTGCATGCCCAGGATCGCGCTCTGAGGCGCGTTGATGATCGGGGTACTCATCATGGAGCCGAAGGTGCCGCCGTTCGTGATGGAGAAGGTGCCGCCCGACATGTCCTCCATCGTGAGCTTGCCGCCCCGCGCCTTGGTCGCGTATTCGGCGATCTGCTTCTCGATGGCCGCAAGGCTCATGCCGTCGGTGTCGCGCAGGATGGGCACCACCAGGCCACGGTCCGAGGCCACCGCGATGCCGATGTCGTAGTAGCCGTGGTAGATGATGTCCTTGCCGTCCACGCTGGCATTGACGACCGGGAACTGCTTGAGGGCCTCGGTCGCGGCCCGCACAAACAGGCTCATGAAGCCCAGCTTGACCCCGTGCTTGGCGACGAACTGGTCCTGGTACTTCTTGCGCAGGTCCATCGCGGGCTTCATGTTGACCTCGTTGAAGGTCGTCAGCAGCGCGGCGGTGTTCTGCACGTCTTTCAGGCGCTCGGCGATGCGGGCACGGATGCGCGTCATGGGCACGCGCTGCTCGGGCCTGGCGCCCTGGGGGACGGGGGCACTCGCGGCGGCGGGGTGGCTGCTGGCCGCTGGCTGCCCGCCGCTGGTCCCCTCCGCCTCGCGCATGCTGGGGGGCTGCGCGGCGTCCTGCGGTCCCTGGTAGGTCAGGCCGCCCTGAGCCGCCACCACCGCGTCCTCCTTGGTGATGTTGCCCTTCGGCCCGGTCGCGGGAATCTGCGCGGGGTCCAGGCCCTTTTCCGCCACGATCTTGCGAACGGCGGGGGAGAGGTCGTCGCGGCGGGCTGGGGCGCTGCCCTGGCTGTCGGGCTGGACCGCCGTGCCGCCCGCGCTCGTCTCGCCCGCGACCGGGCCGCTGGCCTGATCTGCAGCCGCCGAGGTGCTCGCGGCCGGGGCACTGCCCGCCTCGCCCACGGTGCCGAGCACCTCCTCGCTGAGCACGGTGTCGCCTTCTTGCTTGGCGATGCCCGTCAGCACGCCGTCCTGCTGGGCGGTGACCTCCAGCACGACCTTGTCGGTCTCGATCTCGGCCAGCACCTCGCCGCGCTTGACGGCGTCGCCGGGCTTCTTGTGCCAGGTCAGGAGCGTGCCCTCGCTCACCGACTCGGAAAATACGGGAACCTTGATGTCGGCCATAACGTGTTCCTTTATACCCCCACGCGGGCGTGACTGGCCGGGTGACGGGCTTGGGCCTCCCCCAGAGGCAGCGAAAAGGGCCGGAGCACGTGGCCCCGACCCCGGTAGAAGCGCGACTCAACCCTGCGCCTTGGCCTCCTCGGCGATTTCGATCTGCGCCTCGAAGTCCTCGCGGCTGACGCGCTCGCCCAGGGCGTCCGCGATCACGCGGGCCTGCTCCTGCGCGTGCACGCTGGCGTAGCCCACCGCCGTGCTCGCCGCACGGGGGCGGCTGGCGTAGGTCAGGGTCTGGCCGTCAGCCAGCGCCCGCTCCAGATCGTCACGGATCATCAGCCATGCCCCCTGGTTCTGGGGTTCTTCCTGCGCCCACACGACCGCCGCGCCGGGGTGCCGGGCGAGTTCGGCCGCGAGCGCCTCGGCGGGGAAGGGGTAGAGCTGCTCGAGCCGCACGAGTGCCGTGCCCGCGTAGCCTTCCTTGTCGGCGTCCCGCGCTTCGGTGAGTTCCCAGTGCAGCTTGCCGGAGGAAATCACGACCCGGCGGGCCTTCTCGACGCCTGAGTCCCCGATGACCTCCTGGAAGCGGCCCTGGGTCAACTCCGAGAGCGGACTCATGGCGAGCTTGTTGCGCAGCAGGCTCTTGGGGGTCATCACGATCAATGGCTTGCGGTAGGGCCGCAGCACCTGACGGCGCAGCAGGTGGAAGATCTGCGCGGCGCTGCTGGGCACCACGACCTGCATGTTCTTCTGGGCGCACAGTTGCAGGTACCGCTCCAGCCGGGCGCTGGAGTGCTCCGGCCCCGCGCCCTCGTAGCCGTGGGGCAGCAGCAGGGTCAGCCCGCTGAGGCGCTGCCACTTGCTCTCGCCCGCCGAGAGGAACTGGTCCACGACCGCCTGCGCCCCATTGGCGAAGTCCCCGAACTGCGCTTCCCACGCGACGAGCGCCTTGGGTTCGGAGGTCGAGAAGCCGTACTCGTAGGCCATGACCGCCTCTTCGGAGAGGGTCGAGTCGATCACCTCCACCCGGCCCTGCTCGGGCGCGAGGTGCGCGAGGCCCAGGTATTCCCCCTCCAGCGGGTTCTGCGCGTTCTGGTCGTGCAGCACGGCGTGGCGGTGCACGAAGGTGCCGCGCCCCGAGTCCTGCCCGACGAGGCGCACCCCGTAGCCCTCGACGAGCAGCGAGGCGTAGGCCAGCATCTCGCCCATGCCCCAGTCCAGCGGTTGCTCGCCCCGGCTCATGGCGGCGCGGGCGTCGAGGACCCGCTTGACGCCCCGGTGCGGGGTAAAGCCGTCAGGCACCTGCGCGAGCTTCAGGCCCAGCTCGCGCAGCCGTTCTTCCGGCACGGCGGTCGCCGTCTCGTCCGTCCAGTGCGTGTCCGTGTAGCTCTTCCAGTCGGCGGCGAGGCGGCTCTGTTCCTGATTCTCCATCTCCTCGACCACCGCGCCCCCCGCGTCGAGCTGGTCGCGGTAGCGCTCGATCAGCGCGTCGGCCTCGCCGGGCTGAAGCACGCCCGCGCCCTCCAGCGCCTGCGCGTACAGGGCGCGGGTGCCGGGGTGCGCCTTGATCTCGCGGTACATGATGGGCTGGGTCATGGTGGGGTCGTCGGCCTCGTTGTGGCCGTGGCGCCTAAACGAGATCAGGTCGATGAACACGTCCTTGCCGAAGGTCTGGCGGTACTCCAGCGCGAGGTCGCCCGCAAAAGCCACCGCCTCGGGGTCATCCCCGTTGACGTGCAGGACGGGCGCGTTGGCGATCTTGGCGACATCGGTGCAGTAGCGGCTGCTCCGGGTGTCGCGCGGGTCGGAGATCGTGAAGCCGATCTGGTTGTTGATGACGATGCGAACCGCCCCACCCGTCGTGAAGCCGCGCAGGCGCGAGAGGTTCAGCGTTTCCATGACCACGCCCTGCCCGCTCACGGCGGCGTCGCCGTGCACGGTGACCGGCAGCACGGCCCGGCGCTCGGTGTCGCCCCGGCGGTCCTGGCGGGCGCGGACACTGCCGTGCACGACGGGCGAGACGATCTCGAGGTGCGAGGGGTTAAAGGCCAGCGCGAGGTGCATCGGGCCGCCGGGGGTCCGCACGTCGCTGGAAAAGCCCATGTGGTACTTCACGTCGCCCGCGACATCGGGATCGTCGCTGAGGCGCTTCTTGCCCTCGAACTCCGCGAAGAGGTCCGAGGGCTTCTTGCCGAAGATGTTCACGAGGACGTTCAGGCGCCCTCGGTGCGCCATCCCGATCACGGTTTCCTTGACCCCGTGCTGGCCCGCCTGCTGAATCAGGCGGTCCATCAAGGGGATAAAGCTCTCGCTGCCCTCCAGCGAGAAGCGCTTCTGGCCCACGTACTTGACGTGCAGGTAGCGCTCCAGCCCCTCGGCGGCGTTGAGCTTGGTCATCAGGCGGCGGCGTTCCTCGGCGCTGTACTGGCCCCGGCCGCGCCCGGCCTCGATGCGCTCCTGAAACCACTGCCGCTCATTGGCCGGGAGGTAGTTGTACTCGAAGCCGATCGCCCCGCAGTACGTCTCCTGAAGCTGGGCGATCACGTCCCGGAGGGGTCCCTGGAACACGCCGTCCTGGACGGGCTCGTTCAGGTCGGCCTCGGACAGCCCGTAATATTCCGGCGTCAGCTCGGGCACGACCGGCAGGCCGCGCATCTTCAGCGGGTTCATCTTGGCGCTGATGTGGCCGTACACCCGGTAGGCGGTGATCATGGCCCCGGCGGCCTGCTGCGCCCCACTGACCCCCTGCGGCGCGGGGATGACCGCCCCACCCCGCCGCTGGGTGCCAAGCTGGTAGAAGGCCTGCTGCACGGGCGAGTGCGCCGTCTCACGGGCGCCACCCCGCACCTCGTCGAAGTAGTCCCGCCAGGCCGGGTCCACACTCTGCGGGTCGGCCAGATACGCCTCGTACAGCCCTTCGATAAAGGCCGCGTTCGCGCCGGACATGATGGTCTGCGACTGCGTCATAACGCCCCCCAGCATACCCCTGCCCCGCCCCCCGCCCCGTGTGCCCCGGCCCCTTTAGCATCTCTGCCCCCACGGCGGTAACACCGGGTTTCTTCATGAGCAGGCGGGACCGGGTGCCTTAGGCTGCCTGTCATCTCCGACAGGTGTCTAGACGGGTATCAAGGAACACGCACGACCTAAGCAGGGTTGCCCAGGAACGCCGGACGCTCCGGCGGGGGTGCCGTGCCCAAGCCCGACGGAGGGACCACATGACCCGTTACCGTGATGACCGCTACGACGACCGCGATATGACCAGCGACGACCGCCGCATGCAGGGGGACCGTGACCAGCGTTATGGCCGCGATGACCGTTACGGACAGGACGACCAGCGCGGAATGATGGACCGTGGTTGGAGCCACGACCAGGGCCGGGACGACGACCGCCGGGGCGAGCGTTACCTGTATGCCGACCGCTCGGGCATGGGCGGCGGGATGGGCCAGGGCCGCGGGATGGACGACGACCGTTTCAGCTCCGGCATGGGGCGCGGCCAGAGCATGGGCTCCGGCCAGGACCGGTATGGGCAGGGGGGGTACGGGCAGGGCGGCTTCCGCTCGTCTTCCTCCTCGTACTCCGACGACCGCCGAATGTCGGGGGGCATGGGGATGGCAGACGACCGCTATGGCGGCCAGACCTACGTCGCCGACCCCCAGGGCGACATGGGCCGGGGCATGGGCGGCATGGATGACCGTTACGGCCGTTCCTCGATGGGGAGGATGGGTAGCCAGTACGGTCAGTCCGGGGGCGGGCAGTCGGGCGGCTCGTACAGCTCGGGCGGGATGGGCATGTCGGGCGGCATGTCCGGTATGAGCGGCATGGACAGCCACCGGGGCAAGGGTCCCAAGGGCTACCAGCGCAGCGACGACCGCATCCGCGAGATGGTGAACGACGCCCTCGAGGACGACGATCACGTGGACGCCAGCGACATCGAGGTGCAGGTGCAGGGCGGCGAGGTCACCCTGACGGGGACCGTGCGCGACCGCCAGCAGAAGCGCCGCGCCGAGGAAGCCATCGAGCACCTGCGCGGCGTGCGCGACGTGCACAACCACCTGCGGGTGTCGCAGGGCGGCATGGGCCAGGGCAGCCAGTCCGGGATGGGCGGCTCCGGCATGGTGATGTCGAGCATGGGCCAGTCGGGAATGGGCCAGTCCGGCATGAGCGGCGACATGGACAACCGGGGCATGGACACCTCCGGCATGGGCCAGACCAGCCTCGGCGGGTCCAGCATGGGCCAGAGCAGCAGCGGCATGGGCGGCAGCAGCACCGGCGGCATGATGGGCGACACCCAGACGAGCATGGGTCAGACGGGCAGCAGCCAGACCAGCATGGGCAGTACGGCGGGCGGCACCGGGATGGGCGGGGGCAGCGACTCCAGCGTCTCGCGCACCGGCAGCGCCGGCTACAGCTCGGGCACCGATACCCCCGCCGGGTCGCTGGGCAGTAGTGTGGACAGCGACCGCAGCAATGACGACACCAAGAAGTAAGGGCGTCCCCACCCGCGCCTGAATCTTCCCTGACCGGGCCGCCGACCCTGCCGCACCACCGGGGTTGGCGGCCCTCCCCACCCACAGGAGCCTCCATGACCCAGGACGACCGCACCACCACCCCCCCCTCCGGCATCGACCAGCCCGCCCTTCCCGACGACCTCGGCAACGAGCTGAGCGAACGCTCCGGCTACTACGACGAGTCCGAGAGCGGCATGGGGAATACGCCGACCTTCCCCGGAAACCCAGCCGCGCCCACCGACACCCCCGGTTCTGGAGCCATAAACGACACCGGAACCACGTTCGGCACGGGCGGCGACGACAAGGGGATGTAAGACAGAGGGGACGTAAAACGGCAGAGCGCGGAAGGGGATGATCCTCCGCGCTCCTGTCTGTGCCGCCCGCTTACCTCACCCGCACCCGGAAGCCGCGCAGCTCGTACCCCTTGACCACCTCGTTGAAGGTGACGCGCGGCTCGGAGACGACCTCCAGCCCCTGCCACATCATCAATCGGCGCAGGAACACGTCCGACTCCTTGATCGCCAGAAAGGCGCCGGGGCAGCGGTGATGCCCGTCCCCAAAGGAGAGGACCGGGGCCGACACGCCGCGTGGAAGGGGGCGGGCGGGGCAGAGGCTGGCGGCGTCCTCGCCCACCACTTCGCGGTCGAGGTTGGTTCCCTGAAGGTCCAGCGCGAGCAGGCTCCCGGCGGGGATGGTCTGGCCGCCCACCGTCAGCGGTTCCTCGGCGCGGCGGTAGAGGGTGTTCACGACGGGTTCGAGGCGCAGGATTTCGTGCAGGATCGCGTGGCGCTCGCCCTCGGTGCCGTGGACATACGCGGCCCGCAGCTCGGGGTCCCGCAGCAGGTGCCACGCCGCCACGCTGATGAATTCTCGGGTGGTCACCATGCCCGCCGTGCCGTAGGTCAGGCACTCGGTCATGATCTCCACGTCGCTGTAGCCGCGCGAGAGCAGGTGCGAGATCAGGTCGTCCCCTGACTCGCGGCGGCGGGCAGCGATGGCGGGCTTCACGTCGAGCAGGTAAAAGAGGCCCAGGTTGGCCTGCTGGCGCAGCGACTCGGCGCGGCTGCCCCGGCGCTGGCGGCCCGGCTCGCTGTCGCCGCCGCCCTCCACGAACGCCGTGATGCGCCGCTCCATGCCCGGCAGCAGGCTGCTCGTCAGGCCCACGACCTGCGCGGCGACCGTCACGGCCAGCTCCAGGCTGAGGTCGTCCACATTGGCCTCGCCCCGGCGAGCCAGTCGGGTGAGCAGGCGCTCCACGTACCCGGCGATCATCGGGGCGTAGGTGTCCACCTGCTTCGGCGTGAAGTATCGGGCGGTGGAGCGGCGCATCTCGTGGTGCTCCTCGCCCTCCGCGAACAGGACGGGAGCGCGGCCCAGGAAGGCCACGTCACGCGTCATCTCCGACATGAAGCCCGCCTGCCGCACGCCCTCCGAGCGCAGCACCTCGCGGGCGGGGCCGAAGGCGTGGAGGCGGTAGACCCCGCCCGGCTCAGCTTCCACCGCCGGGAGGTCGCGCGGGTCGGGACCGGGACGGCGGGTCAGGGCGGCGGTGCCGTCAAATCCGAAGGGGCAACGGGGGGTGTCGGGCGTCAGGTCGGCGGTGGTCATGGGGTCATCTCCTGGGAGGGGGGAAGGGAACGGGCGGCCTGGGCGACGGCGGTGAGGTGCCGGGGCAGGGCGGCGTGGGCTTCGGGCGGCAGCGCGGCGAGGGCGGGGCCAGTGACCCCCCGCACCGTCTCCAGCGCCCCTTCCCACAGGGTCCGGCCCGCCGGGGTCACGGCGACGGTCACCCGCCGGGCATCGGGGTCGTGGTGGCCGCGCGTGACGGCCCCCTGTGCCTCCAGCGCGGCGAGCACCCGGCTGACCTCGTAGCGGGGCACGCCCAGCTCGCGGGCGAGGGCGGCGGGCTGCGTGGTCCCGCCCTGCACGTAGGCCAGCGCGACAAACGAGCGCAGGTCCAGCCCGTGCCGCCCACGCAACTCGGCCTCGCCCCGCTCGCTGAGGGCCTGCCACACGTCCCAGAGGGCCGTCAGAAAGGCCAGCTCGGGGGTCTGGAGGGGGTCCGGGTCGCGCACGCCTCCCAGGATGGCGCCTCCAGATGTGAACCGTTGCAGAATGCAATCAAGTTGGGGGAAGGGGGCCGGTGCCGTACCCTGCCCCCATGAGGGTCGCTGTCGCCGATGTGGGCACCAATTCCAGCCATCTGCTGATCGCCGAGGTGCGCGGCGAGGGGGGCGAGCCGCGCGTGCTGGATGCGCTCAAGGAACGCACCCGCCTGGGCGAGTGCCTCGACGCGGCGGGCAACCTTACCCCGGAGGGCGAGCGGCGACTGCGAGAAGCCCTGACCCGCTTCCGTGACCTTGCAGGAGCGGCGGGGGTGGCCGAGGTGCAGGTCTACGCGACTTCCGCCCTGCGCGAGGCGCCCAACGGCCCGGAGGTCGCCGCCCGCGTGGGGGCCGAGGTGGGCGTGTATCCGGTCGTCATCAGCGGGGAGCGTGAGGGGGAGCTGACGTACCTGGGGGCGGCGCACAGCGTGGAGTTCGGCGCCGACAACGTGCTGCTGGACCTCGGTGGGGGCAGCCTGGAGTTCGCGCGGGGCGGCCCCGAGCGGGCGGCGGACGTGCTGAGCCTCCCTCTGGGCGCGATCCGGATGCGGCGGGCGCACCTCCATACCGACCCGCCCAAGGGGGCGGAGGTGCGGGCGCTGCGGGAGGCGGTGCGGGCGGCCCTGGCCCCCCACGTCGGGCGCTTCCGGCCGGGTCCGGAGACCCGCGTGATCCTGTCGAGCGGCACCGCCGAGGCCGCCGCGACGTTGCTGGCCGCTCGGGGCGACGAAGGCCCCGAGCGGGTCAACGGCCTGAGCTTTCCGGTCGCGGAGCTGGGAGCCGCGCTGGAACGGGTGCGATCCCTCCCGGCGGCGCGGCGGGCACGGCTGCCGGGGCTGGAGCGGCGGGCCGACACGGTGGTTGCGGGCTTCGCGGTGCTGCATGCGGCGCTGGAGGAACTGGGCGCCCAGAGCTTCACCGTCAGCGAGGGGGCACTGCGCGAGGGGATGCTGATCGAGGAACTGGAACGCACCGCCGCCTACGTCTCGGGCCTCAGCCCCCGGCAACGCAGCGTGCTGGCGACCGCCGAGCGTTTCGGGGCCAACCTCGCCCACGCGCGGCAGGTGGCGGCCCTGTCGCGGGACCTCCTCGCCGGGCTGGAGGCGGCGGGCGAGTCCTTTCCCGCCGAGGCCCGCAGCCTGCTGACCGCCGCCGCCGGGCTGCACGAGGTCGGGCAGATCGTGGCCCAGAGCAGCCACCACAAACATTCGGCGTACCTGATCCGGCACGCGGGGCTGCGCGGCTTCTCGCCCCGCGAGATCGAGCTGATCGCCCAGCTCGCCCGCTACCACCGCAAGAGCCCGCCCAAGCCCTCGCATCCGGAGTTCATGGGGGTGCCGCCCGCCGACCGCGCCCTCGTCTCTCGGCTGGCGGCCGTGCTGCGGGTCGCGGACGGGCTGGACCGCTCGCACGCGGGGCAGACGCGGGTGCGTCACCTGGGCCGGGACGCCGGGGGCTGGACCCTGAGCGTGGAGGGCGCGACCCCCCTCGACCGGGAGGGCATGGAGGCCAAGGCCGATCTCTGGACCCGCGAATTCGGCCCGCTGCGGCTGGCGGTGGCCGAGCCCGTTATCCTCGGCGCATGACCGCCGCCGACCCTGCCGCCCCGCCCCAGAACATCCTCAGCATCCAGTCGTGGGTGAGCTACGGCCACGTCGGGAACGCCGCCGCCGTCTTTCCCCTTCAGCGCCTGGGGTTCGAGGTGTGGGCCATCCACACCGTGCAGTTTTCCAACCACACGGGCTACGGGGCCTGGACGGGCACCGTCTTTCCGCCCGAACACGTCGCGCAGATTATCGACGGGATCGAGGCGCGGGGGGCACTGCCCTCGTGCGGGGCGGTCCTGAGCGGCTACATGGGGTCGGAGGGCACCGTGGACGCCGTGGTGGGCGCGGTGCGGCGGGTGCGGGCGGCTAATCCGGAGGCCCTGTACTGCTGCGACCCGGTGATGGGCGACGTGGGGCGCGGCGTGTTCGTGCGTCCTGAACTGCCCGACCTGATCCGCGAGCGGGCCGTGCCCGAGGCCGACCTGGTGACGCCTAACCAGTTCGAGTTGGAGCTGCTGACCGGGCGCACCGTGAAGACCCTGGCCGACGCGCTGGAGGCAGCCCGTGCCCTCCGCGAGCGGCTGCGGGAGGGCGGTCCCCGCATCGTGGTGGTGACCAGTCTGGTGCGCGACGACGCCCCGGCAGACGTGATCGAGACACTGGCCGTCACCGGGGAGGGCGCGTGGCTGTGCCGCACGCCGCTGCTGCCCCTCGACCCGCCGCGCAACGGCACTGGGGACGCCATCAGCGCCCTGTTCTTCGGCCACTACCTCCAGACCGGGGACGCGGGCGAGGCCCTGAGCCTCAGCATGAGCGCCCTGTATGCGCTGCTGGAGCTGACCCACCAGGCCGGAACCCGCGAGATTCAGCTTGTGGCCGCGCAGGACGAGTACGCCCGGCCCTCGCGGGTGTTTCCGGCAGAGCGGGTGGGCTAAGCGTCCAGGGCCACCAACGCCGCCGCGATGGGCACGTTGCTGGGCAGGAGCCGCAGCCGCGTCAGGTCGGCAGGCGCGACCCAGGCGAGCGCCCGGTGCTCCAGCGGCTGGGGGTCGTCCGAGAGCAGGCGCAGCCGCAGCGCGACGAGCGTGAACGCCCCGACCGGCGTGTCGAGCGCCGAGCGGTAGACCTCGTCGAGCACTTCCACCTCGGCCCCCAGTTCCTCGCGCCACTCGCGGGCCAGAGCTTCGGCCAGCGTCTCCTCGCCTTCCACCTTGCCGCCCGGAAATTCCCAGAAGCCTGCCGCCCACGCCGGGGCCGAGCGTGCGCCCACCAGCACCTTGCCGTCCCGCTCCAGAATGCCCGCCACGACCGTTCGCATGGGGGCAGTGTGGCGCAAGGGGGCACGGGGCCGGACCCGGTACACTCCCCCCATGACCTTTGAAAGCGTGCGCCTCTCCCACGCGGGCGAGGTGGCGACCCTGACCCTGGCGCATCCCAAGAGCGCCTTTGGCCCGGCGACGTGGCGCGATATCCCCCAGGCCCTGCGCGAGCTGGGAGAGGCCCGCGTGCTGATCGTGCGCGGCGAGCGGCACTTCAGCGTGGGGCTGGATGTGGCGGCGACCGCGCCCCTGATCGCCCCCACGCTGGGCGACCCCGAGGGATTCGCGGCGCTGGTGGCCGAGATGCACGCGGCCATCGAGGGGCTGGCCGCGCTGCCCATTCCGGTGGTCGCTGCCATCGACGGCTGGTGCATCGGCGCGGGGCTGGAACTCGCCGCCGCATGCGACCTGCGGGTGTGCAGTGCGGGGGCGCGGTTCAGCCTGCCCGAAGTCAAGCTGGGCATCACCGCCGATCTGGGCGGCCTCCAGCGCCTGCCCCATTTGATCGGGCGGGGGCGGACGGCGCACCTCGCACTGACGGGGGAGCCGGTGGACGCTGCCACCGCCGAACGCTGGGGCCTGGTCACCGAGGTGCTGCCCGACGCAGACGCTCTCCACGCCCGCGCCGACGCCCTGGCTGCCCACCTCGCCGCCCTGCCTCCGAAGGCGCTGGAAGGCACCAAGCGCACCCTGCAAGATGGCCTGCCGCACGCCCAGAGCCTCGCCGCCGCCGTGGAGTGGAACGCGCGGCACATGACGGCGGAGGCGCTGCTGAGCGCCCTGAATGCAGGTAGGTCATGAGGCAGCCTCATTACCTCAGCTACCACAACCCCGACGCGATGGGCGAGGAATTCCGCGACATCGCACTTAGCGGCTGTATCGGCACCGACAAGGAACGTGTTGCAGAACGTGCCGCCGAAGAGGACGCCATTGTCTGGTGCGTCGGGAAACGCGATGACGGTCAGGGGGCGCGGTATTTCCTCTACCAACGTATCGTGGATACCCGTTGCCGCTATACGAAACCCGAGCAAATTGCACAGGGCGAATTCAGAATTTTGCTGTGTGGTAAAACAACGCTGCCCGCTGGCTACGAGAAGGACATCACCGACGAGCCTTACATGGCCGAGGTGAAAAAGATTTTGGGCTTTGGCCTTCAACCTATGGGCCTTAAGCATAAGGCAACCATCACAGCATTCATCAGGGAATTTGAAAGGAACAGCTTATGACCCAACCCGCTGACCCCGCCACCACCTTTCGCCCCGACCTGCTGCGCGGCAAGCATGCCCTGATCACCGGGGGCGGCAGCGGCATCAACCTCGGCATCGCGCAAAGTTTCGCGGCGCACGGCTGCGCGGTGACCATCCTGGGCCGCAATCTGGAGAAGGCGCAGAACGCCGCCCGTGGGATTGAGGACTCGGGAGGCCGTGCCCTGGGCGTCTCCGCCGACGTGCGCGACTTCGCCGCACTCCAGGCGGCGGCGCAGGCGGGCGTGGACGCCTTCGGGCCGCTCGATATCGTGCTGGCGGGGGCGGCGGGGAACTTTCCGGCTCCGGTGGATGGCATCAGTCCCAACGGCTTCAAGACGGTCGTGGACATCGACCTGCTGGGCACCTACAACACCATCAAGGCGTGTGCGCCTCACCTGAAGACGCCCGGCGGCACCATCCTGAGCATCAGCGCCTACGGGGTGCCGGTGCCCATGCAGGCGCATGTGGTCGCGGCCAAGGCGGGGGTGGACGCCCTCACGCAGACGCTGGCGGTGGAGTGGGGCCTGCGCGGGGTGCGCGTCAACGCGATTATTCCCGGCCCCATCGACGGCACCGAGGGCATGGCCCGCCTCGCCCCCGACGAGCGCACCCGCGCGGCCTTTACCCGCACCGTGCCGCTGGGCCGCTTCGGGGTGCCGCAGGACATCGCCAACGCGGCCCTCTTTCTGGTGTCGGACGCCGCGAGCTACGTGACGGGCGTGATTCTCCCGGTGGACGGCGGCCAGAACATGCTGGGTGGGGCGCCGCAGTACCAGATGTACCTCCAGATGCAGGCGGCGGGCGCGGGCGAGCGGAGGGAGTAAAGCCCCGGACGCGCCCGCTATCCTGCCCCCTGTGCGCCGCGTCCTCGCCCTGCTTCTGCTGCTTCCCACGCTGGGGGCGCTGTCGCGGGCGCAGGCGCCGCAGCCCTCCATGCCCGTCCACGTCACGCTGACCCGCTCGCCGGGCCTGAGCGCCGACGTGCGGCGGGCGCTGTCTGACCTGCCGCCTGACGTGCGTCTGGGCCTGCTGGTCCGCGACCTGGAGACGGGCGAGGTGCTGGAGGCGCGGGACGAGGGTCTTTCGCTGATTCCCGCGAGCACGGTCAAGCTGGTGACGGCGGCGGCGGTGCTGCTGGACCGGGGAGACGCGGGCTGGTGGAGCACCGAGCTGACCGTGCCTGCCGGGGAGCAGGGCCGGGCGCGGGCATCCCACCTGACGCTGCGGGGCGGGGGCGACCCCACGCTGAGCACCTCGGACGGCCCCAACAGCCTGCGGGCGCTGGCGAAACAGGCCGCCGCCCGTGGGCTGCGCGAGGTCGGTTCAGTTCGGCTGGACGATACACGGCTGAACGCGGCGGCCTGGAACGACCTCGTGCTGGGCGTGCCCATGACCGCCGTACGGCTGACGGACTGGTCCGCCTCGCCCCCCGCGTCGGCGGCGCAGGCCCGCGCGTGGGCCGGGGCGGCGCTGGTGGGCGAGTTGCGGCGGGCCGGGGTGCGGGTGAAGTCGGACGTGGTCGGGACCTCGCCCCGCTACATTCCCCCCGTCCTGCCCCCCCGCCGGGACGAGCGGGGCCGCCTCCTGCCGCCCGACCCCCTTATTCCCGTGAACCAGCGGCCCGAGCAGGCGGTCGCGTCCGTTCACAGTGCACGGCCCTTCCGGGCGCTGGCGGACGTGCTGCGCCCCAGCGACAACCTCCGCTCCGAGGAGTTGCTCGCCTCCCTCGCCACGCCGCCCGGCACCCGGACGCGGGCGCTGGGGGTCGAGCGGGCGGCGCTGCGGCGGCTTGGCGTGGACCTTACGGGTGTGCAGCTTGCCGACGGCAGCGGCCTGAGCCGCGACAACCGTCTCACCGCGCGGACGCTCGTCGATCTGCTGGACCGGCTGTACGACGTGCCCTACCTGCGAGGCGAGGCGCGGGCTGAGTTGCCGGGCCAGACCTACCGGGCGCGGCGCAATGCTTTTGCCGAGGCGTTGCCGCAGGCTGGGGTCGGCGGCGAAGTCACCGGGCGGGGGGGCACCCTCGCGTGGCGCCTGAAGGGCGTGGACGTGCGGGCCAAGACGGGCACCCTGCCGGGCGTGTCGGCACTGGCGGGGTATATGACCGCGGAGAGCGGGCGGGTGCTGGGGTTTGCCCTGCTGATGAACGGGCCGCGTGAGACGCCGATCCTGACCCTGCGGGCGGTGCAGGACGAGGTGGTGGAGGCGGTGGCGGGGCGGTATTGAGGCTGGAGGGGAAGACTTTTTTACCCCGCTTCTCCCTCCGTCCGCACCCCCACCGTTCCATCCGCAAACTCCAGCGTCAGCCGCGCCCCCGGCCCTACCCCCGCCGCCCGCGTCACGGGCCTCCCCGCCGCGTCCCGGACCAGCGCGTACCCCCGCGCCAGGGTGCGCTCGGGCGTCAGCCCCAAAGCCTGCCGCATCAGGGCGTCGGTGTTCAATCGGGCGGTGTCGGCCTGGCGACGGGCCGCCGAGAGCAGGCGGTCGTGCGTGCGGCGCGTCTCGGCTTCGGCGACAGCGAGGGCGTCGCGGGCGCAAGCCCGGATTCGGCGGGCGTCCTCCCCGGCTTGCGCGGCGGCCGAGGCCACGGTCCGCACGATCAGTGCGGCGGCCTTGCTGGGCGTGTCGGTGCGGGTGTGGGCCACCTCGTCGGGGAGGGTGTCGTCGCGGGCGTGGCCCAGGCCCGTGATCACCGGGGCCGGAAAGGTCGCCAGGGCACGCGCCACCGCGAGGTCGTTCAGCCACGCGAGGTCCGTCACCGCCCCGCCCCCGCGAATCACGACGAGCGCGTCGAGCGGCTCCTCCTCATGGGCGGCCTGCGCCTGGGCAATCGCCGCCGTCAGGCTGCCCTGGGCGGCCGCCCCCTGAAAGGTCGCCTCCAGATACACGAAGTCCAGCACGCCCGCCGCCCCCAGCGCGTCCACCTCGCGCCGGAAGTCCCCCAGGCCCGCCGCCCCCTCGGGGCTGATCACGGCGACCCGCGCGAAGTCGGTGGGGGCGGGCAGGGTGCGGTTCAGGCTGTAGACGCCCTCGCGCACCAGCGTCTCGCGCAGGGTATCCAGCCGCAGGGCCGCGTCCCCCACGGTGAACTCGGGGGCCACGTCCAGCACGTTGAGGGAAAAGCCGTACTGGGCGTGGAACTCGGCGGTGCAAAACAGCAGCACTTTCAGGCCCGCCGTCAGGCCCCCGCCCGTCGCCCGGCGGAACTTGCCCTCCAGCGCGAAGCGTTCGCGTGCCCACACGGTCGCGCGGCACTTGGCGACCTCCGCGCCGCCGTCGAGCTGCACGAGGTCGAGGTAGAGGTGCCGGCGGTCGGTCAGGGAAGCGATTTCCGCCCGCACCCATACCGCGCCCGGTACTCCCCGCGCGATGACCTGTTCGACGTACCCCAGCACGTCCACGAGGTCGAGGAACTGCTCGGGCGGGCGGGCCGCGCCCTTCTTGCGGCGCCCGGTCACAGCCGCCCCGCCAGCCGCCGCCCGGCCACCGCCGCCCCCAGCCCCAGCCCCACGCCGAGGCCCGCGTACAGCGCCGCCGTGCCCCCCGCCCCCCGGCCCAGGAACCCGTCGAGGTCCGTGCTGAAGGTGGAAAAGGTGGTGAAGGCCCCCAGCATGCCAGTCCCGAAGGCCAGCCGGGCCGCGTCGGGCCACGCGCCGCGCCCCACCTGCGCCAGGGTCAGCCCCAGCAGAAAGGACCCCAGCACGTTGACCCCCAGCACGGCGACCGGGAACCCGGTCCGGCCCGCGAGGGGAGCGAGCGCCAGTGCCGCCCCATGCCGCGCTGCCGCACCCACCGCGCCTCCCGCCATCACCCACAGCCAGCCTGTCACGGGGACAGACTACGCGAGGCCCCGGCGGCGGCGCGTACCCTGGGAGCCGATGATTCGCGCCAAGACCCTCACGGGAGAGCCGCTGGAGTGGGCCGGGCAGACGCAGGACGTGTGGGTGGACGTGCAGGCCCCCACCCCCGAGGACCTCGCGCGGTTGAGAGAAGCCTTCACGCTCAACCGCCTCGCCGTGGAGGACGCCCTGGAGCGAGGCCACTGGAGCCGCGCCGAGGCCTACCCCGAGCACATGTTCATCACCGTGCGGTCCTTCGCCCGACCCGCCGAGGCGGACGAGTTCACCGAGCGGGTCAGCCTCTTTCTGTTCCCGCAGGCGGTCCTCACGCTCAGCAGCGCGGGCACCGGGCCGCTGGAGGCGGTGTGGGCGCTGGCGGGCCGCGAGAGCGTGAACACCGCGCCTGAGATCGGCTACGAGCTGCTCGACGAGACGGCCGAGACCTTCTTCGTGCTGGCCGACAGCCTCGAGCGGCGGGTGGACGAACTGGAGGAACGGGTCTTTACCGATGCGCGGCACAACCCGGTGCCCGACGTGTTTGACCTCAAACACCTGATCGCCCAGGCCCGGCGCCTGAGCACCGACGCCCGCGAGGCGACCGCCCTGCTCGCCCGGCACGCCCAGGGCCCGCCCGCCGACCTGGTCCGCTACCGCGACGCGCAGGACTCCTTTACCCGCACCGGCAGCCGCCTCGATACCCTGCGCGACAACCTCACCAGCCTGCTTGACCTGCACCTCAACTTGCAAAGCCAGCGCATGAACGAGGTCATGCGGACCCTGACCGCCGTCAGCGTGGTCTTTCTGCCGCTGACCTTTCTGGCGGGGGTGTGGGGCATGAACTTCGAGCACATGCCGGAACTGCCGCTGCCCTGGGGCTACGCGCTGGCCTGGGGCAGCTTTCTCCTGATCGGGGCGCTGCTGGCCGCCTACTTCAAGCGCCGGGGGTGGTGGTAGGGCAGGGAGTCGGGCGACGGGCCGTGCGAGAGTCCGGACGTGACAGTTCACATTCGCCCGCTGGGGCTGGAGGACGCCGCCCCCTACTGGCACCTGCGCCTGGAGGCCCTCGAACAGACGCCCCTGGCGTTCGGCATGTCGGCCGAGGAACACCGGGAAACGACTCCGGAGAGCGAGGCCCGGCGGCTTCTGGCGGGGACCAGCGAGAATTTCGTTCTGGGTGCCTTCCAGGGACCGCAGCTCCGGGGCATGGTGGGGTTTGGCCGCCAGCAGCGCCTGAAGATGCGGCACGGGGGCGGCGTGTGGGGCATGCACGTCGCGCCGGAAGTGCGGGGGCAGGGCGCGGGACGGCTCCTGATGGAGGGGCTGATTGAGCGGGTACGGGCGTGCCCTGGCCTGGACCGGCTGACCCTCTCGGTCACCACCGAACAGACCGCCGCCCGGCAGCTCTACCTCTCGCTGGGATTCGAGACCTTCGGGCTGGAGCGGGACGCCCTGAGGGTCGAGGGGCGCTCGGTGGATGAGGAGCACCTGGTCCTCGTCCTGCGTTGAGCGTT
Source organism: Deinococcus sp. NW-56 (assembly GCF_002953415.1). Taxonomy (NCBI): domain Bacteria; kingdom Thermotogati; phylum Deinococcota; class Deinococci; order Deinococcales; family Deinococcaceae; genus Deinococcus; species Deinococcus sp. NW-56. Next base: position 137,871 of record NZ_CP026516.1, read on the forward strand.
ATCGGACGGCCCTACACCCGTTCCAATGGCCGGTGAGGTTCCGGCGGCAGTTCTGCCCGCACCGGGTCACCCGGCCGCACCACGCCCCCTGTCAACACGACTCCCATTACTCCCGCCTTGCGGACCAGCCCACCATGCTCATCGCGCCCCAGCACCGCTGCGAGCAGGCCCGGCTGGAAGGCGTCGATCTGACCGCAGGGGTTCCGCAGGCCCGTCACCTCCACCACCGCCTCCCCGCCCAGGTGCAGGCGGGTGCCGGTGGGGAGGCCCAGCAGGTCCAGGCCGCGCGTGAGCACGTTCTCGCCCAGGTCGCCGGGCCGCACCGTGAAGCCCTGCCCGGCCAGTTCCTCCAGCAGCTCGGCGTGAATCAGGTGGACCTGCCGCAGGTTGGGCTGGTCCGGGTCCTGCGCGACCCGCGAGCGGTGCTGGACGGTGCGGCCCGCGTGGGCGTCACCCTCCACCCCCAGGCCCGCGAGCAGCCGCACCTCCGGCTGGGGCTCCTTGCTGAAGCCGTGAACCGGGCTGAGGCTGACCGCCTCCACCCTGGGGGTCACTCCAGCGCCCCCACTCCCGTCAGGTGCCGCCCCACGATCAGCGTGTGGATGTCGTGGGTGCCCTCGTAGGTGTCCACCGTCTCCAGGTTGAGCATGTGGCGGATCACCGGATACTCGGTCGTGATGCCGTTGCCGCCCAGGAGTTCGCGGGCCAGCCGTGCGCCCGTCAGGGCCACCCGCACGTTGTTGCGCTTGGCGTAGCTCACCTGCGCGTAGTTCATGCGGCCCGCGTCCTTGAGCTGCCCCAGCCGCCACGCCAGCAGCAGCCCCGCCGAGTGGTCGGTCGCCATGCGGACCAGCTTGTCCTGCACGAGCTGCCGCCCCGCGATGGGCTTGCCGAAGGTCGTGCGGCTGCCCGTGTAGTCCAGCGCGGTCTGGAGCACCGCCTCCAGCGCCCCCATCGCCCCCCACGCGATCCCGAAGCGGGCCGAGGTCAGGCACGAGAGCGGCGACTTCAGGCCCCCCGAGCCGGGAAGCAGGTTCCCCGCCGGAACGCGGCAGTCCTCCAGCACGATTTCCCCCGTCACCGAGGCCCGCAGGCTCATCTTCCGCTTGATCTCCGGCGCGTGGAAGCCCGGCGCGTCGGTGGGCACGACAAAACCGCGCACCATGCCCTCCTCGTCCTTGGCCCACACCACCCCGAGGTCGGCCACCGGGGAATTGGTGATCCACATCTTGCTGCCGTTCAGGACGTACTCGTTCCCGTCGCGCCGGGCACGGGTCCGCATCGCGCCGGGGTCGGAGCCGCCGTCGGGTTCGGTGAGGCCGAAGCAGCCGATCAGCTCGCCGGAAGCGAGGCCGGGCAGATACTTCCGCTTCTGCTCCTCCGAGCCGTAGGCGTGAATCGGGAACATGACGAGGCTGCCCTGCACGCTCGCCGCGCTTCTCAGGCCGCTGTCCACCCGCTCCAGCTCGTACATCATCGCGCCGTAGGCGCTGTAGCTCGTGCCCGCGCCGCCGTACTCCTCCGGGGTGGTCGGCCCCAGCAGGCCCATCTGCCCGAACTGGCGCATCAGGTCACGCACGGGCAGGGTGCCCGCGTCCCACCACTCCGCAATGTGCGGCATGAGTTCGGCGTCGCAGAACGAGCGCACGCTCTCGCGGATGAGTTTCTCGTCGGGGGAAAGGAGGTCGGAGACGGCAAATTCGTCGATCATGGAGGGCTCCAGTGGGGAAATGGGTTGTGGGGCGGGGAACGGAGCGAGTCTACGCGCCGGGCAAGCGGTAGATGCGGCGGGCGTTCTCGTCGGTCACGCGCTCCAGCTCGGCGGCGTCCAGGCCGCGCAGGCCCGCGACAAATTCCAGCGTGTGCCGCACGTAGCCGGGGCGGTTGGGCTTGCCGCGTTTGGGGACCGGGGCGAGAAAGGGGGCGTCGGTCTCCAGCAGCAGGTGGTCCAGGGGCACCGCGCGGGCGGCCTCCTGAATCTCGCGGGCGTTCTTGTAGGTCGTGTTCCCCGCGAAGCCGAAATACGCGCCGCGCTCCAGCCCGAACGCGAGCAGCCCCGCGTACCCCGAAAAGCAGTGCAGGATGACGGGCACGTGCGGCCACGCCGACAGCACCTCCATCACGCCCCGGTGAGCCGAGTCCTGCCCGGCCTTGTCCCGTACGTGAATCACCAGCGGCTTGCCCACCCGCGCCGCGAGGTCGAGTTGCCACTCGAAGGCGGACAGTTGCTCGGCCCGCCGCGTCTCGTCCCAGTAGTCGTCCAGTCCACTCTCCCCGATGCCCACCACGCGGGGGTGCAGGGCGAGGGCTTCGAGGTCGGTGCGGGCGTCGGGCGAGTCGTCCTCTGTACTCGTCGGGTGCAGACCCACCGTCGCCCACACGTCGGGGAACTGTTCAGCGAGCGCTACGGCTTTTCGCGCGTGCTGCGGCCCCGCGCCGATGCAGACCATCCCGGTCAGGCCGAGTTCCCCCCGCGCCGAGGCCGGGTCGTCGAGGTAGTCGAGGTGGCAGTGGGTGTCGAACATGGGGAAGAGGGTAGTGGGTTGTGGGGAGTGGGCGGAAATAGGAATTCTCCCTTTGCTTCCCTGGACGCTTGATGTGCAAGAGGATATCAGCGGTACAGACGGGCTTTTTTCCCCCTCCCTCCTTGTGGGGGACTCGCAGAGCTGCTTGCAGAGGGCTGGGGAGGGGGGTGGCGGGCGAAGCTCGCCCTTCTCCGAAGGACTGCCACAGACCTCAGCCCACCGGAACCTCCCCACCCACCACGCCGTACCCTGACCTATGGACTACCGCCTCTTTCCCGAAGTCACCGAGGAACGCACCGCCGCTGGCCTGAAACTTCAGGTCGTGGAGTACGAGGCGCGGCCCGCCTACCCGCCGCTGGAGGGCTACCTGGAGCCGGTCAACCGCCCGGCCCGCTCGCGGCAACTGGCGATCCACACCGACGGGTCGGGGACAGTCACCCTGGAGCCGGGGGCGCTGCAATACCTGCGCGGCGAGATCGAGATGGAGGCGACCCGCAGCGGGGGCGGCGGCTTGGGCGGGTTCCTGCGCGGGGCGGTGACGGCAGCGGCGAGCGGCGAAGGCCTCTACAAGACGGCCTACCGGGGTTCGGGCGTGATCTACACCGAGCCCACCTCCCTGCATTTCCTGCTGGACGAACTGACGGGCGAGGACCTGATCGTGGATGACGGCGCCTTCGTCGCCTGCGCGGGCGACATCACCGTGGGGCGGCATGTCAACGCGGGGCTGGCGGCGGCGATGGGCAGCGGTGAGGGCCGGGTGCAGCCCAAGCTCTCGGGTCGGGGCCTCTTCGCCCTGCAAAGCCCGGTGCCGCCCGCCGAGTTCCAGGTGCTCGACCTCCGGAACGAGACCCTGAAGGTGGACGGCAACCTCGTGCTGGCGTACACGGGCGGCCTGACCTTCAGCGTGGAGCGCAGCAGCCGGGGCCTGATGGGCAGCGGACGCACGGGCGAGGGCTTCGTGCAGGCGTACCGGGGCACCGGGCGGGTCTGGCTCGCGCCCACGCTGCCGCTGCACCGCCCGGCGCTGCCGTCCGTGCTGCCCGGCTGAGCGTTCCTCACCCCCGTCAGGGGAATGCCACCACTCTCATGAGGGGGGGGCGCTAAAGTGCCCGCGTGCTGAGAACCGGGGTGTACGCGCTGATCGCGCTGGCGGTGTTCGCGCTGGTGTTCTCGCGGATGCCGTCTGCGGGAGCGGGACCAGAGACGGGCGCCCGGCTGAGTGGGGTGCAGCTCCGCCTCTACCCGGCCCGCGATCCGGGGGCGGTGTGGCGCTTTTCCGCCGAGCGGGTGGTCAGTGACCCCCTGCGCGGAGAGACGCGGCTGACCGGCCTCGCGGACGGTGGGCGCTGGTTGACCCCGGCGGGCGGCGGGAAAGCGGTGCTCGACGCCACGCTGGACGCCCCGGACCTCACCATCGACGCGCAGGACAACCTGCTCACCCGTCAGGCCCAGGTCACCCTGGTGCAGCAGTGTGCCGAGATCGACCTGCGCGGCACCCGCGAGCAGCCCGTGCGCGTGGAGCAGGGGTCGGGGTTCAGCGCCCCGGTCGCGGAGGTGGATTCGCCGCAGATGAAAGCCCGGATTCCGCAGCTCCGCATGAGCTTCAACTTCGAAATTCTGGAAGCGGGGGTCGCCGACTTCAGTGGTGACCTTGACCCCACCGAAACCTGTGAGAACGGCCAGCGCGTGCCGCTGTGACCCTTGCCCTGAAAAGGAGAACCCACATGAAGAAACGCACTGCCCTGATTCTGGCCCTCGCCGTTACGCCCGTGCTCGCGCAGACCGCCGCCGAGAAGCGCATCATCAACATCCAGGGAGCGCCGCGCGGCGACCTGCGCAACGGGCCGCTGACCTTCACCGGCAGCCCGGTCAAGGCGACCGTCAGCAGCCTGCAAATCCAGGCGAAGCAGGCCACCCTGGCCGCCCCCGCCGGAACCCCCCTCACCAACGCCAAGGGCAAGCGCACCGCCAACTTCAGCGACGACATCACCGTGAGCCGGGGCCGCCTGACCGCCAAGGGGGACCGGCTAGCCTACAGCGAGGCCAGCGGCCAGGGTGTGATGAGCGGCAACGCGCGGGCGACCTTCGTCCCCGACGACAAGTCGAATGGCGACACCGTGACGATCACCGCCGGGCAGATGAGCCTCGACGTGGACAACAACGTCTCGACCTCGACCGGGAACGTGACCCTCAAGAACGGCATCCAGAGCGGGAAGGCCGACAAGCTGGTCTTCGACGAGGACCGCGAACTCGCCCAGCTCACCGGCAGCCCCACCCTGACCCGCGCCGCCAAGGGCAACCAGAAGGAACTCACCATGACCGGGCAGGAGGTCCGCGCCCGCACCGCCGAGAAGACGCTGTACGTGCGCGGCGGGGTGCGGCTGGTGCAGGGCACCCTGACCACCACCGGCAACGCCGTGTACTACGACGACAAGAAGAACGTCGCGTACGTCGTCGGCAACGCGGTCAGCACCGATTCCAAGACCAAGGTGACCGTCCGCGCTCCGGCCAGCGGCGCCCTGGAGCAGCGCACCGACCTCGGCCGCGTGCGGGCGCTGAACACCGCCTACAAGATTCCCACCGAGCAGTTCAAGCTGCGCGGCGAGTAAAGGAGCCTCTGCCGTGACCCGCCGCCCCCTGCTGCTGACGCTGACCCTGCTGCTGGGGGCGGCCTTCCCGGCCGCGTCCCTCGCGCAGGAGACGCCTCCCGCCGCGCCGCCCACGCAGAGCCCGCCCGCCGAGCCCCAGGCACCGGCACAGCCGCCCGAAACCACCGAGCCACAGGACGCCGCGCCCGCTGAGCCGGGGGCCGAGACGTCCAGCCTGGAACTCGTGCGGCGGGGCGACGACGGGCAGGAGCGGCGCATCCGCATCGTGCGGACGGGGACCGACGACACCAGCGGGGTCTTCGTGATTTGCAGTCCGCTCGACGATGAACCGGAAGGGTCGCCCAATGTCGCGGTCTTTTCCGAGACGGGGCCGGGCGGGGTGCAGATCACCATCGACCAGAACGTGATTCGCGTGCCCTTCGCCCTGGTCACCCAGCGCCCCGCCGCTGAGGGGGAGGGGAGCGACGGCCGGGTGGAGGCCAGCGCCGGAACCGCCCGTTTTCTGGACGAGGTGCCAGAGGGCAGGACCGACCGCCTCAGCCGCTGCGGGGTGGAGACCGCGCCCAAGCCCGCGCCCGACACCGTGCTTGTCACCCAGGGCCGCACCGAGCTCAAGGGCCAGAAGCTCGTCTACGACGAGACAGACGGCATCGCCCGCATCGACGGCCCGATCACCTTCACCCGCCCCGGCGACGACGGCCCCCTGACCGGCCAGAGCAAGCGTATCGAGGTCGAGGTGGACACCGAGAAGACCGTGCTGATCGGCGCGGTGGTCCTGAACAGCCCCGACGGCCGCGTGAGCCGCGCCGCCCGCGTGGAGTACGACGACGAGGCCAACCTCGCCCGCCTGATCGGCACCGCCGAGCAGCCCGCCGAGAGCACCCTGCGCGGGGACGTGCTGCGGGCCGGGGAACTCCTGTACGACCTCGAACGCAACGAGGTGGTGGCCCGCGCCCCGGAGGGCGGCACCATCACCGGGGAGTTTCAGGACGGCGAGGAAACCTCCGCCCCCACGACAGCGCCCCGAACGCCCTGACCCCCAGCCCCCGAGTGGGGGCTTTTTTACGCCAGTTCCCTCCAGAACGCCCGAATCGCCCCCACCACAACTTCCGGCTGCTCCAGATGTACGTAGTGGCCGGGGTGGTCCACCCACACCGCCCGGCTGCGGCCCGACAGGGTGAGCCACTCCAGATGCCGGGCGCGGCGGGTGTGAAAGCGGGCGTCCAGTTGCTCCTGGGTGCGCCCCGGTGCCTCGGCGGGCGTGGTGGGACGATCCGGCGCGATCAGCAGCAGGGGAAGGTTCCCCAGCGCCCCCGGTGCCACCTCCTCCGGCCCGAACGGGGTCAGCGCGAGCGGCTCCGGCAGGAGCGTGGGCGGTGGAGCGGTGAGGGGCGGTGGAGTCGGGTCCAGCAGCACGAGGCCGCCCACACGCCCCGGTCGCCGCCGGGCGTAGGTGGAAGCGATCATCCCACCAAGCGAGTGGCCCACCAGGATGGGCAGATGCGGGGACTGGAGGCTGTCCAGTACGCCGTCCAGCTCCGTATACACGTCGGCCCAGGTGTGAGGGTGGGCCGGAAGGGGGCGGCTGCCTACGCCCGCCCGGTCATAGGTCACGACCCGCGTCCATTCCGCGAGGGCGGGGGCAATGCCGGGCCGGGGGTCGCCCTCCAGTCCTCGCCAGTGTGGCCGCGCTTCCTCCGGCGCCGGGACCGTCCACCACCACGCGGCGGGGTCACCCAGGCCGGAGAGGAGGACGAGGGCGGGTTCACCCCCTCCCTGCTCCCGCAGCCCAGAGGCCACCTACCCCAGCACCTTCTCCCCGCCCCGACGCAGCACTCGGGCGCTGGCCTCCAGTCCTTCGCGTTCTTGGGGGGTCAGGACCGGGGTCAGGGTGGCCTCCACCCCCCGCGCCCCCACGATGCGCGGCAGGCTGAGGCTCACGCCGTACTCGGGGGTGGGGGCGCTGACGGTCAGGACCGCGCGGCGGTCGTCCAGAATGGCCTCCGCGATGCGGGCGAGCGCGGCCCCGATGCCGTAGTAGGTCGCCCGCTTTCCGCCGATGATCGCGGCGGCGGCGTCGCGGGTGCCCGTGTCGACCTCCTCCTGCACCTCCGGCGTCCAGGGCAGCCCACGCGAGCGCATGAAGTCCGCCACGGGCAACCCCGCCACCGCCGCCGTGCTCCAGGCCAGCACCTCGCTGTCGCCGTGTTCGCCCAGCACGTAGCCGTGGACATGGGTGGCGTCCACCCCCGCCCGCTCCGCGATGAGGTGGCGAAAGCGGGCCGAGTCCAGCACCGTGCCCGACCCCAGCACCGGCTGGTTCGGCGCGAGCCGCCCGGCGAGGTCGGTCAGGATGTCCACCGGGTTGGTGGCGATGAGCAGCACGGCGTCGGGGGCGTGCTGGGACACCTGCGGAATCACGTCGCGGAAGATGGCGGCGTTCTTCTCCAGCAGGTCGAGGCGGGTCTCACCGGGCTGCTGGTTGGCTCCGGCCGCGACGACCACGACCCGGCAGCCCGAGAGGGCCGCGTACCCCCCGCTGCTCACGCGGGTGCCGTGGCTGATGGGCGCGGCGTGGGCGATGTCCTGCGCCTCGGCCTGGGCGCGGGCCTCGTCGCGGTCGACGAGCACGAGGTCACTGCACGAGCCGCGCAGGGTCAGGGCGTAGGCGGCGGTGGCCCCCACCAGCCCCGAGCCGACGACCCCGACCTTCACCGGGTCCCCCCCGGCACGCGCACGGTGAGCACCGGCACCGGGCTGCGGGCGACCAGCTTCTCGGCGCTGCTTCCCAGGAAGAAGTGTTCCAGCGCTCCGCGCGAGTGGGTGCCCACCAGGATCAGGTCGGCTCCCCAGCGCTCGGCGGCGTCGAGGATGCCCGTCACCGGGTCGCCCACGAGCAGTTCGGTCTCCTCGTCGGGGGCGGCGAGGGTCTTCAGGCGTTCGCCGTCCGCGCTCTCCAGCGTCTGCAGCAGCGTGGGGTCCAGTGCCGCCGGGGTCACGCCGCCCATCAGGTCGGGGGTGGCGGTCACGCGGGCGTCGGTCACATGCACCAGCCGCCGCAGCGCTCCCGGAAAGCGCAGCCGCGCCACCGCGAGGGCGTGATCGGCCGCCGCCGAGAAGTCGGTGCCGATCAGCACGCGTGAGAAGGGCTGGCCACCCGCGTCACTCGGCGAGAAAACAGGCTCGGTCATGGTTCGACGCTACACCCGCCCCCCAGCACGCGACCACTTTGTGAAGGTGGGATAAAGTCCTGTCGACTCCAGGTTGCGGGGTGGGGTGCCCACGGGTGGGGCTAGTCCGACGGGGGCCGCACCAGCCGCAGGAGGGCGGCGTAGACCTCGGCGGTGGCGCGGGCGTCTTCCAGGGCATCGTGGGCGTGGTACCCGATGCCGAAGTGCGCCGCGAGATCGTCGAGCGCCGTGCCCACCTTGCGCGGCAGCAGCCCGGCATGAATCAGGAACTGCGCCGTGACTTTGGTGTCCACCTGCCCGCGCCGGAACACGCTGCCGAGGTCCGGCAGCAGCGGGCGCAGGAAGCCCAGGTCGAAGGCGAAGTTGTGCCCGCCCAGCATCACCCGGCCGACCTCGGCGGCGTAGGCGCGGATGGCGTCGGCGACGGCCTCCGGGGGCTGCGCTGCCGCATGATGGGCGATCAGGTCGATGCCGTTGACCGCCATCGCCTCCTCCTCCACGTCGTAGGTATCGTGGCGCACCCGCAGGTGCAGGGGCCGGGTGACCTCGCCCGCCGGGGTCAGGGTGACCAGCCCGACCGTCAGCAGTGGGTGGCGCCGGGGGTCGCGTCCGCCCGTCTCGGTGTCGAGAAAGACGATAGGCTGGGTCAGCCCTGCCAGGCGCGGCGGCGGGTCGGGGGCGGGGGAGGAGGGGGGCGCGGCCATGCTCCAGCCTGCCACGGGCGGGGTGAGCGGCGGGGTACACAAGCCTTCACCCTCGGCCGTTACCCTGGGGGGGTGAAGCGTCTCCTGATTCCCCTCGCCCTGCCCCTCCTGCTCGTCGCCTGCTCGGGCAGCTCCCTGGAAGGCGTCCAGACCTTCGACTACAAGGGCGGCGACCACCGCACCGGCTCGCTGGTCTACGCCGAGACGCCCCCGGCGGGCGGCGCCCACAACGCCATGTGGCAGAACTGCGGCGTCTACGACCAGCCCCTCTACAACGAGTACGCCGTTCATAGCCTCGAACACGGCGCGGTGTGGGTGACCTACCGCCCCGACCTCCCCGCGTCGGAGGTGGCGGCCCTTAAGGAACTGGTCGACGGGCGGCCCTACACCCTGCTCAGCCCCTACGAGGGCCTGTCCAGCCCGGTCGTCCTGAGCGCCTGGAATGCCCAGCTTGCGGTGGACAGCGCCGACGACGAGCGCCTGGGGACCTTCCTCGACAAGTACGAGCAGGGCGCGACCGCTCCTGAACGCGGCGCGGCCTGCTCGGGGGGGTACGGGGGCACTCAGTAAGGGGGCGGGTTCAGCCCTCCTCGCCCGTCGCCACCGGCCGCCCGTCGTCGCTCACCCAGTCGCTCCACGACCCGGCGTAGAGGCGGTTGTCCGGTCCCAGCGGCACGCCCGCCAGCTCCCGCGCGAGCAGGTTGGGGGTGGCGCTCACGCCGCTGCCGCAGTAGGTGACGGTGGGAATGCTGCCCGCACCCAGCCGCGCGGCCTGCGCCGCCGCGTCCCGCCAGCGCCCGTGCTCGTCGAGCGCCCCGGCCCACTCGCGGTTCACGGCGCCGGGGATATGCCCCGCCTTGCGGTCCAGCGGCTCGACCTCACCCCGGTAGCGGGCGGGAGCGCGGGCGTCGATCAAGAGGGTGCCCGGCTCCCGGTTCGCCACGTCCTCGGCGGTGGCGACCATCTCCCACCGCACGTCCGGGGTAAAGGTGGTGGGTGCGTGCTCCGGCTCCGCCGTGCTCGCCTCGCCCCCCGCCGCGAGGTAGGCGGGCCAGCCGCCGTCCAGCACGTAGACCTCGCGGTGCCCCAGCCAGCGCAACAGCCACCACGCGCGGGTGGCGTAAAAGCCCTGCCCGGTGCCCGGATCGTCGTAGGCCACGACCACGCTGTCATTGCCGATGCCCACGCCCCCCAGCCACCCCGCCAGCGTCTCCGGCTCCGGCAGCGGGTGCCGTCCCCCCGCCCCGTCCGGGCGCACCGGGCCGCTGAGGTCCGTCTCCAGATCGGCGTAGACCGCGCCGGGCACGTGGCCTTCCAGATAGGCGATGCGCCCGACCAGGGGATCGGTCAGGGCGTAACGGCAGTCAAGGACGCGCAGACGGGGGTCGTCCAGGTGTTGCAACAGCCACGCGGCGGTCTTCAGCGGTGAGGGGGTCATGGCCGCAGGCTACACCGCAGGGTAGGGCAATAAAAAAGCCGCCTCTTCGGGCGGTGACAAGCACAAGGTAGCGCTGTATGCAGTATCCGTCAAGCCTCGCGGGCGGGATGAGGAGCCGCTCAGCTCCATCAAAAAAGCCCGCTCCCTGGGGAGAGGGCTTCATCGTTCGGCGGTCCTACCGCGCCACTCCCGTCGCCCGGCTTTCCCGAATGACCGTCACCTGCACCTGGCCGGGGTATTCCATGTCCTGCTCGACCCGTCCGGCGATCTCGCGGGCGAGCAGGGTGGCCCCGGCGTCGGTGACCTGCTCGGGCTGCACGATCACGCGCACCTCGCGGCCCGCCTGGATCGCGTAGGCCTGCTGCACGCCGGGAAAGGCGACCGCGATCTGTTCGAGCTGCTCCAGCCGCCGCACATAGGCTTCGAGTTCCTCGCGGCGGGCACCGGGGCGGGCGGCGCTGATCGCATCGGCGGCGGCGACGAGCACCGAGTACAGCGTCTCGCCGTTCTCCGGGTCGTGGTGGTGGGCGATCGCGTCAATCACTTCGGCCGGTTCCCCGAAGCGCTTGGCGAGGTTGATGCCGATCTCGACGTGGGTGCCCTCGATCTCGCGGTCGATGCTCTTGCCCACGTCGTGCATCAGCCCGGCGCGGCGGGCCAGCCCCGCGTCCAGGCCCAGTTCGTCCGCCATGATCCCGGTGAGGTGCGCGACCTGCACCGAGTGCTTCAGGACGTTCTGGCCGTAGCTCGTGCGGAAGTACATCCGCCCCAGCAACTGCACCAGCCCCGGCTTGAGGCCCACCACCCCGGCTTCGATGGCGGCCTCCTCGCCCTGGGCGTGCATGAAGGTCTTCATCTCGTCCTGCGCCCGCGTGACCATCTCCTCAATGCGGGTGGGGTGGATACGCCCGTCCGCGACGAGGGCTTCGAGGACGTGCCGAGCGACCTCGCGCCGCACCGGGTTGAAGGAGCTGAGAATTACCGCTTCGGGCGTGTCGTCGATGATCAGGTCCACCCCCGTCAGCGCCTCGAAGGCGCGGATGTTGCGGCCCTCGCGCCCGATCAGGCGGCCCTTCATCGCGTCGTTGGGGATGGGCACCACCGACACGCTGAGCTGCGCGCTCGTCTCGGAGGCCGAGCGCTGAATCGCCTGCGCGATCACGCTGCGGGCGGTGCGTTTGGCCTCGGCACTGGCGCGGGCCTCCATCGCCTTGACCCGGATGGCCTTTTCCTCCTCCAGCTCGGCGTCGAGCTGCGCGAGAATCTGCTCGCGGGCGGCTTCCGGCGAGAGGCCCGCGACCTCGTACAGCCGCAGGTCGATCTGGCGGGCGCGGTCTCCCAGGGCCTGCTCCTGCTCGCCCAGCGCCCGCAGTTGCGCTTCCAGCCGCTCCTCCAGCGCGTCGAGGCGTTCGCCCCGCGCGTCGAGCTGTTCGGCGCGGCGGTTGAGGCGCTCGATCTCGCGCTTGAGTTCCTCGCGCTCGCGGCGGGTTTCCTGGCGGTCGGCGTTCAGCGACTCGCGCTCGCGGGCGGCGTCTCCCAGCGCCCGCTCGCGCTGGGCCTCGACCTGGGCGCGCAGGGCCTGGAGTTCCTCGCGCCCGGCGTCCAGGGTAGCGGCAGCCTGCCGCTCGCGGTCCTCGGCGTCCTGAAGGCGGCGGGCCGCGTCCAGCCGGGTCTGCTCGGCCTGCGCGCGCAGGTGCCGGGCCTCGGCCTCGGCCTGGGTCAGGAGTCGCTCGGCCTCGGCGCGGGCCTCGCGTTCCAGCCGGTCGTCGCGCTCCGCCAGCTCCCGGCGCCCCCGCGTCTGCCCGGTGAGAAACCCACCGGCCAACCCTCCCAGGAGCGCCAGGATGACGTACAGAATGGTCATGGTGGCTCCTTTACTGTGCTGCCTGACTGTGCTTGATGTTGGCCAGAGGCGCACTCCAGGCCGCCCGGGAGTGTGCCCCAAAACAGTGAACCGTGAGGGGCCGTGCCCGGCCCCCACCCTGGCAGTCTAACTCCCGGCTCCCGCCTTCACGGGGGAGGCATCCGGCGGCGGCACAAGCTCCCCGCCCCTGCCCGGCGAAGGCGGAGGGACGGGGTACCCGGCCTGACCGGGGCCGTCAGTTCACCGCGCGGTCCAGCCCCGCCCACAGCTCCCGGCGCAGCAGGAACTTCTGGAACTTGCCGCTGGCGGTCTTGGGCAGGTCGTCTCTGAACTGGTAGTGCCGGGGCACCTTGTACCCGGCGAGGTGCTCGCGCACGTGCGCGGTGAGTTCCTCCGGGGTCACGCTCGCGCCGTCGTGCAGGGCGATAAAGGCGCAGGGCACCTCCCCCCACTTGGGGTCGGGGTGGGCGACCACCACCGCCTCGCGCACGGCGGGGTGGGCGTACAGCACCCCCTCGACCTCCACCGAGCTGATGTTCTCGCCGCCCGAGATGATCACGTCCTTGTTGCGGTCGCGGATCTCGATGCGTCCGTCGGGGTGCCGCACGGCCACGTCCCCGGTGTGGAACCAGCCGCCCTCCAGCGCCTTGGCGGTCGCTTCCGGGTTGTCGAGGTACCCCGCCATCACCAGATTGCCGCGCACCATGATCTCGCCCAGCGTCTCCCCGTCGGCGGGCACCGGGGTCAGCTCCGGGGCCATCACCTCGACCTCCCCGGCCAGCGGCATCTCGAAGCCCTGCTTGGCCGTCAGGGCCGCCCGGTCGGGCACCGGCAGCGCCCGCTGCGCCTCCGAGAGTTCGGCCACCGTGATCAGCGGGCTGGTCTCGGTCAGGCCGTAGACCTGCAGGACCTCGAACCCCAGGGCGCTCATGTCCGCGATCGTGCGGGCGTGGGGCGGGCTGCCCGCCGTCGCCACCCGGACCCGGCGGGGGGTGGGGCGGGCGGTCGCCGGGTCGGTGATCAGGCTCAGCACGGTGGGGGCCGCCGCGAGGTGCGTTACCCCGTAGGTGTGAACCGCGTCGTGGATCGCGTCCCCGCGCACCGCCGGAAGGGTCACGTGGGTGGTCCCCACCCCGAAGGGTGCCCACACCCCGCCCCACCCGTTGGCGTGGAAGTCCGGCAGGGTGTGCAGGTACACGCTGTCCGAGTCGAAGTGCAGCGCGTACAGCACGCCCACCGCGTTCAGCAGGGCGTTGCGGTGGGTCAGCATCACGCCCTTGGGGCTGCTCGTCGTGCCCGAGGTGTAGTTGACCGTGATGATCTCGTCCTCATCGTCCAGCTGGTAGGGCAGGGGAGACCCGTCCTGCGCCTCCAGCCGCTCGGCGAAGTCGCTCCCCCGGCCCATCGTCCACAGCGCGATGCCCAGCTCGCGGCAGGTGGCCTCCACCTTGGGGGCCAGGGTCACGTCCGCCAGCACCAGCGAGACCCCCGCGTGCCGCAGCTGAAAGGCGTATTCCTCGGGCACCAGCCGGGTGTTCAGCGGCACCAGCACGCGGCCCGCCCAGGGCACCCCGGCGTAGGTCAGCAGGCCCTCGTGCGTGTTGGGCGAGAGCACCGCGACCCGCGCCCGGGGCGGGACCGCCCCCGCCACCGCCCGCGCGAGGCGGTAGATGCGTTTGCCCCACTCGCGGTAGGTGAAGCTGCGGCCGTCCGGCTGGGTGACCGCGATCTCCTGCGGGTAGGTCTTCAGGCCACGCCGAACGAGGTCCAGCGGCGTCAGGGGCGTCTTCATGGGGCACCTCCGGGGGAATCTGGGTTGTGGGTACTCCCACTGTAAGCCCAGTCTCCGGCCCCGGCGACGTGATGCCCTGGGGGACGCCCCTAGCGCAGGTGCTCGCGGAAGTAGTTCAGCATGTCGCGCCGGGCGTCCCGGCTGGCGAAGGTGTCCGCGATCCGGCCGCCCTGCAGCAGGAAGCTGTGCGGCTCTCCCTGATACACGCTGAGCTTGAAGGGCTTGTTGGCCGCGTCCAGCCGTCCCGCGTAGGCGTAGATGGAGGCGACTGGACTGGGCTGGTCCCGCGTTCCGTGGATGATCAGCAGGGGTGCGCTGAGCTGATTGATAAAAGCCGTGGGCGGTTGTGGTTTGGCGGCCGTACCGCCCTGGTCGGGGAAGCCGTACCACGCCACGCCCGCCTTGAACGCCTTGATCTGCGGAAGCAGCAACATGGTGTAGCGCCCACCCGCGCAGAAGCCCGTCAGCCCGACGGCGTTGATGTTCACGTCGCGCCGGGTGCCCAGGTACCTCAGCCCGTCTTCCACGAGCGCCCCGACGGTCGCGTCGCTGGGTTCCGGCTCGAAGGTCTGCCAGCCCAGCGCGAGCGTCACGAAGCCCGCCGCCGCCATCTCGTCGACAAGGTCGCGGTAGCCCTGCTCCAGCCCGCGGAAGGAGTGCAGCAGGATCACGGCGGGCTTGGGGGTCGCCGAGGCGGGCGCGGCGAGGTAACTCTTGTACGCCCGTCCGCTGCTCGTCACGTTCACGTCTGTTCCCCGCACCGCCTGCCCCAGCGCGGCGGTCGAGAGGGCGAGGGCGGCCAGCATCAGCGTGTGCTTGAGCATGGGGAAACCTCCACGCCCACCGTACTCGCCCGTGCGCGTGAGGGGTGTCAGCGGACGTGCAAAGTGAAGGGTCAGGCGCCGCGGCGCAGGGGTTCATGCTTCTGCCCCACAAAAAAACCCCAGCCGGAGCTGGGGCCTGCTGCACGGGTTCGCGCTTACTTCTGCGCGTGTACCACGAGCTTCATCGGGATGCTGACCTCGGGGTGGGCGCGGTAGACGATGTCGTACTCGCCGATCTCCTTGACGGTCTTGGGCATCTCGATCCGGCGGCGGTCCACGTCGAAGCCGAGCTGGTCGAGGGCGTCGGCCACGTTGCTGTGGGTCACGGCGCCGTAGATCTTGCCCTCGCCCGCGCGGACGCTGAGTTCCACGGCCACGCCGTTCAGGCGGCTGGCGAGGTCCTCGGCCTGGGCCTTTTCCTTCTCCTGCTGCTTCTTGCGCGAGCGGAGCTGGGCTTCCAGGGTCTTCATGTTGGCGGCGTTGGCGGGGGTCGCCATGCCGCGCGGAATCAGGAAGTTGCGGGCGTAGCCGGGCTTGACCGTCACCACGTCGCCGGTCTGGCCGAGACGGCCGGGTTCCAGAAGGATCACTTGCATGCTCGTCACCCGTCCTTTACTTCCGGACCAGCTTCTCGGTGTAGGGCAGCAGCGCGAGCTGGCGGGCGATCTTGATCGTCTGCGAGATGCGGCGCTGGTGCTTGGCCGAGAGTCCGGTGCGGCGGCGGGGAAGGATCTTGCCGGTGTCCGAGACGAACCGGCGAAGCATCTTCACGTCCTTGTAATCGGTGATTTCCAGTTCTCCGATGGAGAAGGGATCAACCTTGGGCTTGCGGGGACGCTTGGGTCCCTTGCCGCGCGGCTTGCGCTCGGCGTTGTTTCCTTGGGTCATGGGGTTCCTCTAAAACTGCGGTCTGGGCGCTGTGCAGTGGTCTAAGAGTCGAGGCGCCCAAGAGGGCCAGCTTCCTGGATTTAGACGCTTGGACGTGTTGACCCTTAGACGCACGCGCCAGCGTGCTCAGAACGGCAGGTCTTCTTCTTCCGGCGGGAAATCGTCGAGACCTTGATCAATATCCAAGCCCCCCGAACGGGTCCCCGTGTTCGCCGCCCGCGCGGGAGCACTGGCCCGGCTCGCGCCGTAACCGCTGCTCTGCTGGGGGCGCGCCGCACTGCCCGCGGTCTGCGTGCGGGGCGCGGCGGAGGTGGCTGCGGGACTGCCGGGAACGCCCGCGCCTCGGGAAAGGGCTTCGACTCGCGTCGCCTCTACTTTGGTGGAGTTGCGCTTGTTGCCGTCGCGATCGGTCCACGCCTCGTTCACCAGTCGGCCCTGCACCAGGACGGGATCGCCCTTTTTCAGGTCCTTCATGCTCTCGGCGAGGTCGCGCCACAACGTCACGTCAATCCAGTGGGTCTTTTCCTGCTTCTGCCCCTGACGGTCCTGCCAGCTCTCGTTCACGGCGAGGCCGAGTCCAAGCACCGCGTCTCCGGCGGGGGTGTAGCGCAGTTCGGGATCGCGGGTCACGTTCCCGATCATCACCACTTCGTTCATGCCGCTGCCCATGCGTACGCCGCCTCCGGCATCCTGCACGAGTTCGGGCGCGTAGCCCAGTTGCTCCATGCGCAGGGCCTTGACGCGCACCATGCTGCGCTTGCCACCTTCCGGCGCTTCCCAGGACGAGTACTCCAGGCTGCCCTCGACCATCACGGCGTCGCCGCCCTTCAGGTTGCGCTCGGCCTGCCACTCGGCAGGCTTGCCCAGAATGCTGACCCGGTGGTACCAGGGGAGCTTGCGCTCGCGGCCGTCGTTGCCGACGATGTGGTCTTCTCCGGCCACGGTCGCTTCAAACACCGCCGTGCCGTTGGGCGTGTAGCGGAGTTCGGGATCGCGGGCGAGAGCACCGATCAAAAAGACGTGGTTCATGCCTCGGGCCATAACTGGGTCTCCTTACTTGCTGGCGGGGTACAAAAAAGTACGCGTACTGGAACTTCTGGCTGGCTGGCGGATTTGGCCCTCGCGGGTTGACCAGAGCATAGCAACTCCGACCCCATTACGTCAATAACGTAATCAGGCCTTCTTGGTCTTCCACTCCGGGCGGTCCTTGACCACCAGGATACGGCGCACGTTGTCGCGCAGGCGCAGGGGCGCGGCGATGGTCTGCTCGGGGTTGCCCGTAGCCCGGATGGTGTACATCAGGTAGTAGCCCTCGCGGTCCTTGTTCACGGCGTAGGCGAGTCGGCGGTTGCCGAGGTCGTCGAGGTTCGTGATCTCGGCCCCGTTGCTGCGCAGGGTGTTCTCGATGTAGTCCTTCTCGATTTGCACCTGCTCGGCGCTGATGTTGGGGTTCAGGATCAGGTTCAGGTCGTACTGGTTCATGGTTCACCTCTCTTTCGGCCGCGCGTGGCAGGGTCAAGCCTCGCCGGGCGGCGCAACTGGCTACTGTAGCAGAGTGGCTGGCGGGCTGCCAGAGCCACCCGGCGCAGGCCCCCGCTGGCGTCAGACCGTACGCTGGGGCATGAGCGACGACGCGGGACAGAACTGGATAGAAGGCCTGCTCGACATCCTGCGGGAAGCGGTCGAGGGCGGCGAGCCGGGGCAGGGCACGGCGTTTCTGGACGGGACGGGGGCAGACGGTGAGGACAACCACGGCCTGCTGGCGACCCTGACCCGCCTCGGCGCGGCGGAGGCCAGCCGGGAGGTGAACGGCACGTCCGTCGCGGGGCAGGCGCGGCACACGGCCCTGCACATGGAGGTCGTCGTGCGCTGGGAGCGCGATGGGGACCGTGGCCCCTTCGACTGGAAAGGCAGCTTTCACCCTGCGGAGGTCAGCTCCCAGGAGTGGGTCGACCTCCGGGCGCGTGTGCGGCAAGCCTACGACGACCTGGTGGCGTTCGCCCGCACGCAGGCAGACCTCCCCGCCACCGGGGACGCGACCGGCGGACTGGCGGGCGCCATCGCCCACGTCGCCTACCACCTCGGGGCGATTCGGCAGATGGTGAAGGCGCTGGGCCACCCCGCCTGAGTGGGTTCGCCGCCTTTATTTCCGGCGTCTGAAGGGATTCCAGCGACTCCCGCTCCCGGCTGCGGCCGTCTCCGGCGTGGGGGGCAGGGCAGTCTCGATCGGCGCGTGCCGTCCGATGGCACGTGGGGCGGGGGCGTCGGTTGCAGGCGTGTCGGGTTCTTCGAGGTCCTCCCCAAGAGCCGTCAGCAAAGCGCGGCGCAGCGCCTCCGCTGTGGGCCGATCGCCGGACCGCTTGGCGAGGGCCAGCTCGAACAGCCGGGCCACGGGTCGGGGCAGCTCTGGACAGTGGGCCGAGAGGGGCGGCGCGAAGCGGTTGAGGTGCCCGGCCATCAGGTCTTCATAGGTCTCGCCCTGGAAAGGCCGGGCGCCCGTCAGCACCTCATAGGCGAGGATGCCCAGGCTGTACACGTCGCTTGCTGGACTGCTGGGGTCGCCCCGGTAAATCTCGGGAGCCATATAGAAGGGGCTGCCGCTGGCGCACCCGCCCTGCGCCGTGTAGTACGCACTCCCCAGGTCTCCCAGCGCCGCCCGCCCCCCGTCGAGATAGACATTCTGCGGCTTCACGTCCTGATGGACCACGCCCAGCCCGTGCAGGTAAGACAGCCCGGAGGCGAGGTCCGCGAGCAGGCGCAGCGGCGTCTGGACTGGCCGCGCCGCCCGCGCGTGCCCGGCCAGCGCGTCCGCCAGCGTGCCCTCCGGGTAGTGGTGCAGGGCGAGGTAGGCCCGCGCTCCGAATGGACTGCCCGCGTACCCACGAATCACGTGGGGGTGCCGGAATTGCAGGGTCAGCCGCACCTCGTTGCCGAAGCGTTCGGCCGCCTCCTGCTGCCGCAGCGTGCCCTCCAGCGGCACCTTGAGCGCCACTTCCCGCCCCTGCGGGTCCTGCGCCAAGTGCACGAGCGAGGTCTGCCCCCGCCCCAGCACTTGCAGGAGGCGGTAGCCCGGAGGGGTTCGGTCGGAGGAGGAGGAGGGCTGGAGTGTCATGGCAAAGAAGGAGGGGACCCGTAAGTTCCCCTACAGTGTCCCCAGTCTAGAGCGGCCCTGTCACCGCAATCTGTCGAAATCCGGCCAGGAATTATTCATCGTCCCCGGCGTCGTCAGCGGCACGTTTGCCCGCCATCCATTCCAGCCCCGCCCACATCAGGTCGTCAAGGTCGCCGTCGAGGACGTCATCGGGGTTGTGCTTCATCAGGCCGGTGCGGTGGTCCTTGATGTACTGCTTGTCGAGGACGTACGAGCGAATCTGCGATCCCCACTCGATCTTCTTCTGCTCACCCCTCGCCTTGGCTTCCTCCTCCTCGCGCTTGCGCATCTCGATGTCGTAGAGGCGCTGCTTGAGGATCTGCAGGGCGATCTCGTGGTTCTTGATCTGCGAGCGCGTCTGCTGCGAGGCCACCGCGATCCCGGTTGGAAGGTGGGTCAGACGCACCGCCGAGTCGGTGGTGTTCACGCCCTGCCCGCCTGCGCCCTGCGAGCGGAACACGTCGCGCCGCAGGTCGGAGTCGGGGATGTGGATGTCGATCTCTTCCTCCGGCACTTCCGGCACCACGTCCACCGACGCGAAGCTGGTCTGGCGGCGGTTGTTCGCGTCAAAGGGGGAGACCCGCACGAGGCGGTGCACCCCGTGCTCGGGGGCCATCATCCCGAAGGCCTTCTCGCCCCGGATG
>NZ_CP026516.1:462500-542500 GCF_002953415.1 Deinococcus sp. NW-56
GGGGGACCATCTTCACCCGGCGCCAGGGCCTTGGTGCTGTAGACCACGTCGGGCAGCGCCGGAATGCGGGCGTTGAGGGTGGGATCTGCCTTGACCGCGTTCTGCCAGATCTGGAACGCATAGCTCGCCAGGTCCACCTCGTGGTCGGGTTCGCTGTCCAGCAGGCCGGACTTCTCGTTGTAGAGGTCGACCAGCTTTTCCGCCTCGTCGTCCTCGAAGAAGCGCTCGTCGGTGCCGACCACCTCGGCGTTCTCCTGAAGGCGCTGGCGAACCCGCGAGCGCAGCTGGATCAGGCGCTCCACGCCCTCGGCCGGCAGGAAGGAGTACACCTCGATCTCCCGCGCCTCCTGCCCGATGCGGTCCACGCGCCCGGCGCGCTGGATCAGGCGGATGATCGCCCAGGGCAGGTCGAAGTTCACGATGATGTGGGCGTCCTGGAGGTTCTGGCCCTCGGAGAGCACGTCGGTGGCGATCAGCACGCGGATCTCCTGATCGGGCGGGTAGCTCTTGCCGTTGCTGCGCGGGGAGAAGCGCCAGGCCAGGGCGGTGGGGTCCTCACTGGCCCCGACCGCGCCCTCGACCTGGGTCAGGCCGCGGGCGCGCAGCTGCTCGACGAGGTACTGCACCGTGTCGGCGAACTGGGTGAAGACCAGGACCTTTTCCTGCGGGTGCCGGGAGGTCAGCAACTCGACCAGGGCGAGCAGCTTGGGGTCGCTCTCCGGGTGCCACGCGCCGGCACTGGCGAGCACGCCCATCAGGGCGCGGGCGTCCTGACGCAGGGCGGTCGCGAGCTTCTTCGTGAACAGCTCGGCGCGGGCCCAGCGGAAGCGCCGCTTGTACAGGGTTTCGTAGCTGGCGTAGACCTGCGCAGCGCGCGTCCGGTAAGACGCCTCGGTGGGGGCGAGCGCGTCCAGGTCCTCACCCACCACGGTGTCGGCCAGCTCGCCGGGCGCGGTCTCCTCACCCTCGGGGCTGAACAGCGTCTCCTCGTCGTCGTCGCGCTCGTCGAGCAGCTCAGCGTTCTGCGACCCGATGGGCAGGGGCTTGCCGGCTTCCAGGGCGTGCAGGAACACGTAGTTGCGCAGGATATGGCGCTCGAGCGACTGGACGAAGGTGAAGCCGCCGCTTTCCAGGCGCTTGAACAGGCCGGTGCGCGAGAAGCCGATCAAGCGCTTGCCGGCGCGGCCCAGGTTCAGGAGCAGTTCCTTCTCGGCGGGCGTGGCGCTCCCGCGCGTCTTGTCGTTGATGTAGTTGCCCAGCCCATACCGGGGCAGGGCGAGCTGCCCGATGGTCTCGACCACGGTGGGCGCGTACAGGCGGGCGTAGGCGTCGTCCGGGTTGCCCTCGTCGACCGTGAAGGTCACGGTGCGTGGCCGACGTACCGGAAAGTACGCCCGGCGCCCGTCCCCGAAGGTGAGGTAGCGCCGACTGTCGGTGTCGTCGACCTCGGCATAGTTCGCCTGCACGAAGCTCCGGGTGCGCCGGACCAGGTAGAGCCGCATCAGGTCGCGCCAGTCGTCGGGATAGGCGCTCTTCTCGAAAGCGGCGATGCTGCGCACCGGCGCCTGGTGCTGGGCGCGGAAGTCCGCCTCTCCCACCTCGCGCATCAGCAGCTCGGGGCGGATACCCAAGTCGGCGTCCTCGGGCACGAAGAGGCGCAGCTGCGCGCCTAGGTCCGCGTAGCTTTTGTTGTAGGGCGTGGCCGACAGCAGGATCACCTTGCTCTCGTTGAAGGCGACGTACTCCTGGATCGCCCGGTAGCGACGTCCCTCGCGGTTGCGCAGGTTGTGGCTCTCGTCGATCAGGACCACCTGGTAGCGCCGCTCGTCGGGCAGGACCGTGGTGACCCGGCTGATGGGGAGCACCTTGGCCAGGAGGCCGTAGCGGTGGACGTAGTCCTGCCACATCGGCACCAGGTTGACCGGGCAGATGATCAGGGTGCGGACGTCCTGCGCTTCTTGCATCACCCGCACCAGGGCGGTCGCCATCAGGGTCTTGCCCAGGCCCACCACGTCGCCCAGCATCACGCCGCCGCGCTTGTTGAGGTGGTGCGCGGCGATCTGGACGGCGGCGGTCTGGTAGGGGAAGAGGATGCGCGCCAGGTCGCGGGGAATGCGGAACCCGCCGACGCCGGCGCGCGCCTCGCGCGAGAGGTGGTAGGCCATCTTCAGGTAGATCTCGTGGGGCGTGTGGCCGCGCTCGCTCGCCCAGCTCTCATCGATGATCTGCGCGAGCTCCAGGGTGATGTCCAGCGCCCAGCGGTCGTGCCAGCGGTCCTCGAACCAGTCGGCGAGCTTCTTCGTCGAGTCGCCGTCGAGCACGTCGACGTTCAGCTCGCCCTGGCGCTTGAGGCCCGCGAAGCTCAGGTTGCTGCTGCCGACGTAGGCGACGCGCGGCGCGGCGTGGTCCTGGCGGTGCAGCAGGTAGAGCTTGGCGTGCAGCAGGTGGCCGAGGAACAGCTTGACCACGACCTTGCCGCTCTTGAGCTGCCGGCTCAGCCGGCGCAGGCCCGCCTCGTCGCTGTCGGTGGGGGCGCCCAGCATCAACTGCTCGCGGAAGGCCTCGGCGGCGCGGCGCTTGAGCCGGGCGGCGGCCTTGTTGTCCAGGCCGCCGGGCTGGTCGCGCAGGGTCAGGGCGGCCCGCAGCTCGTCCTTGGGCAGCTCCTGCATGCCCACCAGCAACCGGGTGCGGGCGTCACCCTGACCGCTCCACAGCTCGGTGAGGTCGTCGATCAGCTTCCAGCCCCGCAGGTTGAAGTAGCCGACGCAGAAATCAGCGCGCACGGCGGACTGCATCGACACGCGCAGGTCGTCGATCAGCTTGAGGTCGATGTTGTCGAGGATCTTGGGCATGCCGGCTCAGGGGCAGGCTATCCCAGGAACTCCGGGAAGGCGTGCCAGGTTGCGGCGTGGATCGCGGTGCGATCTGTAGCTCCAGATGCGGGATCCAGTGACATGGAGCAGAGGTGGGGCAGGCGGGTTCGCCAGCTTCCTTACTTCATCGGGCCAGGTCGCATGATGGAGCCATGCCTGCGTTGCGTCTGCCTCTGCTGCTCGCCGCCCTGCTGTCGCCGGTGCCCGCGCAGGCGGGTGGGCAGAGCAGCCCGGCTCCAGGAGTGTCCCGCATGACCCAGACCACCCTGAACACCGCTCTTCTCGCCGCCGCCGAGGTGGGCGACGCCGCCCGCGTCCAGACCCTGCTGCGTCAGGGAGCCTCGCCAAGTGCCCGCCGTGCCGACGGCCGGACCGCCCTGACCACCGCGGCGCTGGGAGACCATGTGGAGGTCGCCCGCCTGCTGGTCGGCGCCGGGGCCGATCCGGAGCCGCAGGACACGGACCGCAACAACGCCCTTCTCGTGACCGGACAGACGGGCAGCGTGGCGATGTTGCGCGAGGTGCTGCGGGCGGGACCCGACCTGACGCGCACCAACCGCTTTGGCGGCACGGCCCTGATCCCAGCGGCGGACCGCGGGCACGTCGAGTACGTCCGCGAGATCCTGAAGACGGGGATCGACGTGGACCATGTCAACAACCTGGGCTGGACTGCGCTGCTGGAGGCGGTGATCCTGGGCGACGGGGGCGCACGGCATACCGAGATCGTGCGGCTGCTGCTGGAGGCTGGGGCCGACCCGAACCTGCCCGACGGCGAGGGGGTGACAGCCCTGGATCATGCCCGGTCACGGGGCTACGCGGCGATGGTGCACCTGTTGAAAGAAGCGGGCGGACGCTGAAAAGTCACAGACCTTCCCGGGTGTCGTCTGATTCCAGCAGGAACCGGAGACGCTCTCCGCTGACCGGAAGGCCCAGGGTAACGAGACCGTCGGCCACGGCCTGCGGGCTCATCGGCGGCCTCTGAAGAGCTGTGCTCAGACGCCTGACCACGGCCACGACCTCATGCGGCCACTCTTGCAGCCAGGCCAGCAGGGCCGCATCCGGGTGGACAGGCGTGATGCCGTGGGGCTGGAGGACGGACACCGGAAAGTCCCGGAGGTTGAAGGTCAGCAGATGGGTCGCCTCGCCGGTGATGGCCGCGGCCAGGACGTGACGATCCTCCGGGTCGGGCAGGGACAACGTGGGGACGAGGGGCTCGTACCCGGTGACCCGTGCACCCTCCACCGCTCCTTCCATCCGCTGCCGGGTGCGCTCCAGGGCGGCTGGGGAGAGGTCCGGTCGGTGCTCCAGCAGGTTGCGGATCCACTCGTTCTGAACCTCGTCACTCCAGCGCAGCTCCACGAGGTCAGCGCCAGCCAGCCGGATCAGCAGATCCCGCAGGAGGGAGGGGTACAGCACGTTGGCGTCGCAGAAGACTCGCCTGGTCACGTCAATACAGGCCCATCTGCTGTGCCTCGGCGGTCAGCTCGTCGGCCAGCGCCTGGCGGCGTTCCTGCTCGGCCTGGTAGGCCAGCAGGTCCGAGAGCGCGATGCGCCGGTGACTGCCCACCCGGTGGTGGGGCAGCTTCCCGGTGTCCAGCAGCCGGGCGATCAGGAACGGGCGGCTGACGTCCAGCAGGCGGGCTGCCTCGTGGGTGGAGAGATGCTGCTCGGTGGGGATCAGGGTGACGGCGTGACCACGGGCGAGCTCCTGCGCGGCCTCCTGGAGCAGGCGGGCGAGGGTCGGCGCAACCGCAAGCCCTCCTGCCTGCCCAGGGATACGGAGCTCCAGCGTGCCGTCCTGCTCACCCAGGGCCTGCACCAGGGCCATAAGCTGGGCCTGTTCCTGCTGATCTGGAAGGTAGGAGGCGGTCATGCCTGAGTCTGACATAAGTGCAACAAGTGCAACATGGTGCGGCTTACCTCCCCTCCTCGTTGACAGACCGTTGACAGACAAGTGACAGACAACGCTCTGCCGCATACGGGTGAGCCCTGAGGCGCTCTCATCCAAAAAGTCCAGAAACACGGTGTCTTGCGGCGGGCTGAGGCAGAAAAAGAGACCCGACGCTCGCTTCACACGCGAGGGGTCGTAGGTTCAAATCCTATACCGCCCACCACACAAAAGACCTCGGCTCAGCCGGGGTTTTTTCGTCGGTGTATGAGCTTCGGCGACATGGAGGCCCGTCTGCCCCCTGCCGCCGAGTACGCTGCCTTTATGTCCCTGCTGCTGCTCTCGCTGCTGGTGTTGGGCCTCGCCTCGCTGGTCCGCCTGTCGGCCCTGGGCCGGGAGGTGCGGGGGCTGCGTGACCGCCTGGAGGCGCTGGAAGCCCAGGCGGGGGCGCGGGTCGGCGTCTGGGCGCCCGCACCGGACGCGGCGGCCGACCCGGAGCCGGTCGCTCCTTCCGCTGCCGCGCCGCCTTCCGGGTGGCCGGAGGACCAGCGCAGCGGAGCGTCGCCGCGTCCTGCCCGCGCTCCTATCCCGTCGCGCACGGTGTTTGCGGTGCTGGGGGCGGTGGTCACGCTGGTGGGGGCGGCGTGGTTCCTCGCGGCGCTGGCCCGCAGCGGCGTCCTGACCCGTGAGGTGCTGCTGGGCCTGGCCGCCGCGCTGGCCGTAATCCTGTACGCGGCGGCGGGACGGGCCGCGCCGGTCATCGGGGAGGCGATGCGGGGGTTGGGGTACGGGCTGCTCGCCCTGTGTCTGGGGGCGCTCGTGGGGGCAGGGGTGGCCTCGGCGGGCACCGTCCTGGCCGCGATTCTGGCGCTCAGCCTGGCGGTCGGGCTGCACGGGGCCGCGCGGGGCCGACTGCTGGGAACGGCCACGGCGCTCAGCGGGGCGAGCCTCTCGACCTGGCTGCTGGCCGACAACCTGGGGGAGCCGACCTTTCCGGGGCTGGCGTTGCTGGGGGTGGCCGGGGCGACGGTTCTGGCCGAGCGGCGGCTGCGTCCTGCGGGCAGCGGTGTGCTGGCCCCCCTTCCGGCGGTGGGGCTGCTGGGGCTGGTCGTCACCACACAGCTTCATGGGCAGCCGGGCCACCCGCTCCTGTGGGGCGGACTGCTGCTGGGGGCGCTGAGCGCCGCGCTGGCGGTCGGGCTGCGGGGCGAGGCGACCAGCGCGGCGGCGTCCATCCCGGCGTGGCTTCCGGCGCGGACCACCCTGGGGGCCGCCGGGGTCCTGCTCGCGGGGCTGGCGGGGACAGCGCCGCTGCTCGCGGCCCTGGAGGGTGGCCCGGGCGCGGCGCGGCCCGGCGTGGTCGCCACCCTGCTGGGGGTCGGGGCCGTGTGCGCGGCGCTGGCGCTGGGGCTGCACCGCCGGGGGCCGCCCGGCATCGCCGCGCTGCGCGACGCGGTGCTGGGGGTCGGCGTGGGGACGCTGGGCGGGGCGCTGGCCTTTGGGCTGGACGGCTGGCGGGCCTCCACCCGGCTGCTGGGGCTGGCGTCGGGGGTGGCTGTCCTGGGAGCGTGGCTGCGCTCGCCCGTGTGGCGGGGCGTGGGCGCCGCCGGACTGGCCCTGGTCCTGGCCGACCACCTGCTGCGGCCCTGGCCGTCGTCCACCGTCGTGGCGGGGCTGGCCCTGGGCGGCAGCCTGGTCCTGGGCGGGCGGACCGGGCGGGGGGTGGCGGGGGTGGCCGGGGTGACGCTGCTGCGGGCCGTCTCCGCACGGACCGGCCTGATCGGGGACCTCGGCCCGGAGGCGCGCTTTCTCGTCGCGGCGGGAGCCGTCGCCGTCCTCTCGGCCGTGACGCTGGCCCTGCACCGCGCCGGGCGGGAGCGGGTCGCGGGCACGCTGGTGTGGAGCGCGGTGGCGGGCGCTCTGTTCCTGATCCCGCTGGGGCTGGCCCACGCCGAGAACGGGGCGGAGGTCGCGGCGTTCAGCCTCCTGTCGGGCGGTCTGCTGTATGCCGTCGCCGGGGTGCACCGTCCCCTGTTCTCCGCCCGGGTGCGCCGGGGGCTGGAGGGGGTGGCCGTGGCGACCGCCGCCCTGGGCCTGCCCGTCTGGGGAGAGGTGGACGGGGTGCCGGAACGGGTGGCTCCCGGCCTCGCCGTGCTGGCGGTGGTCCTCGCGGCCCTGCCCGGCGAAACCCGGCCCTTCTGGCGGGCGTGGCCGGTGGTGGGCCTCGCGGTCCTTGTGAGCGCAGCGGTAATGCTGGACGGGCCTGACTCCTCCAGCGCGGGCCTGTGGCGACTGCTGGGCGCGGCGGCGACGGGCGCGGGCCTCGCCCTGCTGGGCACCCCCGCCGGGTGGGGGTGGCTCAGGCGTGAACCGGACCCCCGGGGCGACCGCGACGGGGCGAGGCGGCGGCTCGCTGTTCCGGCGGTGCGGGACGGGCTGTTGCCTGGCCTGGCCCTCCTCCTGCTCGCGCTGGCCGGACGCACGGCCGAGTTCCTGCTGGGCGGTGCGGGGCCGGTCACCCTGACCTCGACCGCCGTGCTGCTGGCGTCGGCGGTCGCGCTGCTGGTGCAGGCCCGGCGGCTGCGGCGCCCGGTGCGCTGGTGGCTGGCGCTGGCCGCCTTCGGGGTGGGGGCGCTCAAGCTGGTCTTCCTCGACCTTGATGACCTCGGCGGGCTGCTGCGGGGGGCGGCCACGGCCGTGATCGGCTTGCTGCTGCTGGGCATCGGGCAACTCGCGCCTCGCCCGGACGAGGAGGCCACGCCGGACCCCGCCGCCTGAGCGCCGGGCCAGCCCCCGCGCCGGGCTTCCCGTATGCTAGGCCCCAATGAGTGCCGTGATTCACCTGCAAGCGCTGGGCCTGACCGAGTACGAGGCGCGTGCCTATACCGCCCTGCTCGCCCTCGGGCGCGCCGTGCCCGCCCGCGTGGCGCGGCAGGCAGGCATTCCCCGGCCCAAGATCTACGAGACCCTGGAACGCCTCGAAGGCCGGGGCCTGGCCGCGCGGGTGGGCCAGAACCCGCTGGAATACGCCCCCCTGAG
Organism: Deinococcus sp. NW-56; assembly: GCF_002953415.1. NCBI lineage: Bacteria > Thermotogati > Deinococcota > Deinococci > Deinococcales > Deinococcaceae > Deinococcus > Deinococcus sp. NW-56. The sequence continues at coordinate 470,301 of NZ_CP026516.1, forward strand.
TGCCCGCGAGTACCTCGCGCGGGCGCGGCGTTCCTTCGACGACCGCCTCGGCGCGCTCGACCGCGACCTCTCGCGCCTCGCCCCCGACCCCGCTCCCGAGGCGGTCTACCACCTCTACGGGGAAGCGGCCATCCGCAGCCTGTGCGAGGACCTCACCCTGAATGCCCGGCAGCGGGTGTACATGGCGGGCGAGACGCCCCTGGCCGAGCGGCTGGAGCGCCTGACCCCCCGTGGGGTCGAACTGCGCCGCGCCGCGCTTGCGGGCCTGCCCTCCATCGCCGCCGAGGGCCAGCGGGCCTTTTTGCTCGCCCGCGACGGCGAGGCGGCCGTGATCGCGCACTTTATCGAGGAGGGGAGCAGCGGCGAGGCCCACGGCGTGCACACCCACAACCCCGTCGTGGTGCACCTGATCGAGGGGTACGTGGAGCTGGCGGCCCGCAGTGCTCCGGGGACCGTTGACAAGTCGGGAGACCCACTGTAATCTAACCGGGCCTTCGGGGCTGTGGCGCAGTTGGGAGCGCGTCTGAATGGCATTCAGAAGGTCAGGGGTTCGAATCCCCTCAGCTCCACCAAAAGGCCCCGCCACTGCGCGGGGCACTTTTCAAGGCGATGTAGCTCAGCTGGTTAGAGCGAACGACTCATAATCGTTAGGTCCCCGGTTCAAGTCCGGGCATCGCCACCAAGAGGCATCCGCGAGGGACCCGTGCGCGTCTGGCACGGGTCCCTCGCTTTGTTTTGAGGGCGAGCGGATGAGGCTTGAACACTCCGGCTGCCAGCGACGTTTCTGGAGTCCCGACTCTGTTACTCCCGGCCCCCCGAGGCCAGGAAGTAGGCGCTGATCTCGCCCACCGTTCGGAATCCCAGCCGACGGTAGATGCCTTCACCCTGGGGCGAGGCGGTCAGGGTCGCGTGACGGTGCCCGGCCGCCCGCGCGAGCCGCACCAGTTCGGCGGTCATGGCTGTGCCGTACCCCAGTCCCCGCGCGTCGGGACCCGTGACGATGTCCTCCACCGCTGCGGCGTGCGTGCCGTGAAAAAGGGCGCCGCACACCAGCGGCTGCTCGCCCCGCCATCCGAGGTAGTGCGTGCGCCGCGCCGGGTCACGCGTCGCGGCCTCGTACAGCGCCTCCAGCGAGCGCCGCACGTCCGCTCCCGTGTCCAGCCAGCGCAGGGCGATCCAGGCCCGCAACTCCTGCAGCGTCCCCACCGGCCGGATCACCAGGTCCGTCTTCGGAGCGCCCTCCTGAACGGTCCCGAGGTCAAGGATCATGCCCGGCTCCGTCTCGACAGGCACCAGTCCAGCCCGCGTGAGCCGGGTGGGCAGGTCCGTAGGTGTGGTCATCGGCCCCGTCCACCAGAGCGCTTCAGCGCCCGACGCGCGAAGCTGGTCGCACGTCCACCGAATCCGGTCGTCCGCCGTCCTGGGGTCGAACTCGGCATGGATCACCCCATTGAAGGTGTCGTAGGGCAGGGCCAAGGTAAACCAGCGCACGTCACCCTCTGTGTGCAGGGCACCGCCGGGCAGCGAGGCGAAATGCTCAAGCAGCTCCATCTTGGTGAAGTGGACGGTCTGGGGGGGTTCGAGCGTGGTCACGGTCACCCGCCCATCTGACCGGAGGGCAGCCCCCTGGGCAAGGGCACGATGGCCTATGGCCGAATGTGAGGGCAGTGTTCGAGGTGAGCTGTCCAATCTGATGGCTGTTATGGCTCTGCGACTTGTCAAAACTTCTTGACAAGCCAGGTATTGACGCATATGCTCCTGCCATGGCTCACCTACTGCGTTTCGCCCGCTTTGCCGCCCTCCTCCTGATCCTCGCCGGGTTCGCCACTATCCTCGCGGGTCACTTCGAGTCGGGCCGCTCGCTGTGTGTTCTCGGGCTGGCTGCCGGTCTGCCTTCGGTTCTGCTGCCGTCCAGACGCCCGGCCCGGAGGAGCTGATGCGCAACCGGATTCGGGAGCTTCGCACCGGGCGCGGCTGGTCTCAGGCCGACCTCGCCGCGCACCTGGGGGTCTCCCGTCAGACCATCAACAACTTCGAGACGGGCAAGCACGATCCCAACCTTCTCCTCGCCTTCCGTCTCTCCTGGCTTCTCGAGCAGCCGCTGGAGGCGATCTTCAGCGTCGACCCCGACGAGCATGAGCAGCTGGTCGGCGAACGCTGGGAGTACCAGGACCGCCTTGCAACGGCGTTCGATGAGGTCAGCGTGCTGGGCGAGATGGGCCGCGAGGGCTGGGAACTCACCGGCTTTGGCCCGCTGGTGCTGCACTTCCGCCGCCCCGAGGACGCCAGCCTGCGCCTGACCTGGGCGTATGAGCGGCGGGCCGGACTGCTGGCCGGGCGCGTCCGCAAGGAGCTGGAGGCGCAGGGCTGGACCTACAGCGGGACCTGGGGCACCCTGCACTACTTCAAGCGGCCCGCCTGAACGGGCGGCGTGTGGCTCTGTAGCTCCCTGCGCGGCGAGGGCTTCGGAGACGGGGGACACGCGGACCTCTTCTCGGCCCGGCCCGTCGGCACAGGGTCTCGCGGAGGGACATGGGGTTGAGTGCAGATTCCCCTCAGCGCAGCCTGGGCGAACGGTGCCGCCCACCCCCCGCGCCTACCTGTGCGGCCAGAGCACGGCGACAGCGGTGTGGAGAGGGTGTGACGGTCTGGCTGGGACGCAGGCTGGCCCAGGTGAACCCGGCCACAGGGCGACCAAGGACGACCTCTTGGAGACCGAGGGCAGATGAGGGCTGTCGTCCCCAGAGTAGAGACATAGGCTCGGCGGCCCTGCCCCTTACCCTCAGCCTATGACTTCTCTGATCTCTGGCCTCGACCACGTCCAGATCGAAGCGCCTGCCGGGTGCGAAGCGGCGGCGCGGGCCTTTTTCGATGACTTTCTGGGTCTGCCCGAGCTGCTCAAGCCGGAAGCGCTGCGGGCGCGGGGCGGCGCGTGGTTCGGCCTGCCCGACGGGCGGCAGGTGCATGTCGGCGTGACGCCGGACTTCGTGCCGCGCGAGAAGGGGCACCCGGCGCTGCGCTGTCCGGACCTCGCCGCGTTTCAGGCCCAGTGCGAGGCGCACGGCGTGGCCTACCGGGCCGACGCCGAGGCCGGGGTGCCGCGCGTCTTCCTGCGGGACCCCTTCGGCAACCGGCTGGAGGTGGTCGGGGGCGGGCATGAAAGCGTGGTCCGGGACGTTCCGCTCTGAGGCCCCGCGCCTAGAATGCCCCCCATGACCGACCCGACCCCCCGGCCCCCCCAGACCCAGCGCGGCCCTGCCTCCCGAGGAGAGGTCGAACGCGACACGCTGGTCCGCTGGCTCAGCGACTACCTCCAGATCGGGGCCTACCCCGACCCCAGCCTCAACGGCCTCCAGATCGAGGGCACGCCGACCATCCGCCGGGTGGCGGCCAGCGTGGATACCAGCGTCAAGACGCTTCAGGCGGCCGCCGACAGCGGGGCCGACCTCCTCATCGTCCACCACGGCCTGTTCTGGGGCCGCCCGCTGCCCCTCACCGGGCCGCACCGCGAGCGGGTCCGCACGGCGCTGATGGCCGACCTGAACCTCTACGCGGCGCACATTCCCCTCGACGCCCACCCCGAGGTCGGCAACAACGCGATGATGGCCCGTGCCCTGAGCCTTCAGAACGCGCGGCCCTTCGGGAACTGGCAGGGGCACCAGATCGGACTGGCGGGCGAACTGCCCTTCGCCCAGTCGTTGCAGGACTTCGCCGACCGGGTGCAGAAGCTGACCGGGGAAATCTGCCTCGTCCACGGCGGCGGCCACCCGGAAGTCCACCGCCTCGGCATCCTCAGCGGGAGTGGGGCGGGCGCGGTCGCGGAGGCCGCCGCCCTGGGCCTCGACACCCTCCTCACGGGCGAACCCGAGCACAAGCACTTCCACGACGCCTTCGAGTACGGCGTGAACGTGGTCTACGCCGGACACTACGAGACCGAGGTCTTCGGTGTGCGGGCACTCGCCGCCAAACTGGAAGACGAGTTTGGGCTGGCGTGGCAGTTCCTGCACCATCCGACGGGGCTGTGAGGGCACGGAGCGCCGGGTCGGATGGTCCAAGGGTTCAAGGGGTCAAGAACGCTGGCCCCGGCCTCTCCTTCGGCCGTGTAACGCTGCGACACTTAGACCGCACCACAGGTACCTCATGACCCCCCTGTTTCTCACCTTCGAGGGTCCCGAGGGCGCGGGCAAAAGCACGCAACTGCGGCGGCTCGCGGTGCGGCTGGCGGCGGCGGGGGTTGCCCATACGGTCACCCGCGAGCCGGGCGGGACCGGGCTGGGCACGCGGGTGCGCGAGGTGCTGCTCGACCCCACGCTCGACATGGACCCCCTCCCCGAGTTCCTGCTGTACTCGGCCAGCCGCGCCCAGCTCGTGCGCGAGGTGCTGCGCCCGGCGCTCTCTCGCGGCGAGGTCGTGCTGTGCGACCGCTACGCCGACTCCAGCCTCGCGTACCAGGGGGCGGGGCGAGGACTGGACCCGGCCTTCCTGCGCCCGCTGACGGCGGAGGTCACCGGGGGCCTGACCCCTGACCTCACCGTGCTGCTGGACCTCGACCCGGCGCTGGGCCTCCGCCGGGCGGCGCAGCGCGGGCAGCCCGACCGGCTGGAGCAGGCCGACCTCGCCTTCCACGAACGGGTGCGCCAGGGCTTTCTCGACCTCGCAGCGGGGGAGCCGGGGCGTTTTCTGGTCCTTGACGCGGCGCGGGACGAGGCCGAGCTGTCGGAGGCGATCTGGCGGGTGGTGGGGGAGAGGGTGGCGCAAGCCGGAAGACAGGTGCAGGGCTGAGTCCCCCTCCCCCGCGTGCTCGGCTCAGGGCTTCTTGACGGCCACCGCCGTCACGCCCGGCACCTTGACCTCGAACAGCACGGGCCAGCGCTTGCCGGTCAGCAGCAGGGTGCCGCGCTCGGGCACGTAGGCGATGCCGTTGGGCACGTCGTCGAAGGTCAGGGGGCGGCCAGAGCGGTCGGCGCGGTCGCTCGCCTCTTCCAGCAGCTCACCCACGTCCAGCCACGCGGTGACCCGGCCCGTGCGCGGGTCGATGCGGGCGATGCGGTCGGTGAGCCACACGTTGGCGTAGATCTGGCCCTGCACGTACTCCAGCTCGTTGAGGTTCTTGACGGGCTGGCCCCGGTCGGTCACCCGCAGGGTCCGCGTGACCTCGAAGGTGCGGGGATCGCGCCAGAACAGGTTCGGCGAGCCGTCACTCATGATGAGCTGGCGCCCGTCGTGGGTCAGCCCCCAGCCCTCGCCCGAGTAGCGGTAGCGGCCCTGCTCGCGCAGCGTTCCGCCATCGAGCGCAAAGGCCACGCCCGTCTGCCAGGTGATGTGGTAGGCCACGTCGCCCAGCAGCGTCACGCCCTCTCCGAAGGCGCTGGCGACCGGCGTGGGCACCTGCAGCAGTACCCGCCCGGTTCGCAGGTTGACCCGCCGCACCCCCGACTCGCCCACCTGCCCGGTGCTTTCCAGCAGGGTGCCGCCGCCGAGGTACTGAAGGCCCTGGGTAAAGGCCCCCCGGTCGTGCGGGTAGCGGGCGGTGACGGTGGGCTTGAGCACCGGTGGCGCGGCAGTCTGCGCGGCCTCCGCCGTGACGGAGAGGGCCAGGAGCGCCGCGAGGAGGGGCAGCAGGGGAGAGCGGGGGCGCATGCCCCCATGCTAGCCGCGCCGGAAGAGGGGCGCGTCTTGAGTTCGCCTTTAGCGCTGAAAACCCCCCGGCTCCACAGGGAAGCACCGGGGGCGGCGGAGAAGGGGCGGCTCAGCCCTGCTCCTGGCCCTCCACGGCGGGCTTCACGAAGGCCGCCGAGTCGTAGTAGGTGCGGAAGGCCTTCACCTTCTGGCCGTCGTGCTCGATCACGCTGCTGCCCCGGTAGGCGATGTCGTGCCCGCCCGCGAGCTGCCCGGTCGCCTCCCACTCCATCAGGCCAGTGTGCCCGTCGTCGGCGTGGTGGAAAAACTCGCTGTGGATGGTGCTGAAGTTCTCCAGGTAACGGGTCCAGAAGTCCCGCGCCCCGTCCAGCCCGCTCCATTCCTGGGTGGTCATGTTGCGCAGGGTGCAGCCCTCGGCGAAGAGTTCGACCAGCGGCGCAGGGTCGCGGCTGTCCTCGGTGGTTCGCAGGGCCTGCATGAACTGTTCGGTCAGGGTCGCCATGCCCCCCACCTCATCACGTCCGCCCGGCGCTGACGAGTGGGAAAAGACTCAGAGTTGCCCTCATGAAGTCAGGGTCAAGGTCCGCGCTGCCGTGTCTCGCACGGCCTCGTGGGGGTCGTCCAGCAGCGGGCGCACCTGCCCCGTCTCGCCCCACTGCCCCAGCGCCCACGCTGCCGCCTCGCGGACCTCCCAGGCGGGGTCTTCCGCCCCGGCGAGGAGGAGGGGCCAGCCCTGGGGAGCGAGGCCATGATCCGGGGATAGGTTGCCCAGCACGGTGAGCGCGTTGCGGGCCATGCCCTTGCGGCGCGGGCGCAGGAAGGCGGTGCCCGCGAAGCGCCGCTCGAACCCCCGCTCGCTCACGCCGAAAAAGGCCGAGAGGTCCGGGTGCGCCAGCTCCGGGTCGGGCTTCAGGAGCCGGGCGAGCGGCCCCGCTTTCTGGCTCCAGGGGCACACCTCCGAGCACACGTCGCAGCCGAAGAGCCAGTCGCCCACGCCAGGGCGAAGGTCGTGCGGCAGCGGCCCCCGGTGCTCGATGGTGAGGTAGGAAATGCAGCGCCGGGCGTCGATCTTGCGGTCGTTTCCGATCGCCCCGGTCGGGCAGGCGGCCACGCAGCGGAAGCAGCGGCCGCAGCGGTCAGGATGAGTCTCAGGGGTGGCCTCGAAGGGGAGGTCGGTCAGCAGCACCGCCAGGGTCACGAAGGCCCCCAGCCGCGTGCTCACGGTCATGCCCGACTTGCCCCGCCAGCCCAGGAAGGCCCCGGCCGCGAAGAGGCGCTCCATCACCGGGCCGTGGTCCACGTAGCCCCGCGCCCGGAGGCCCAGCCGCGCGGCCTCCTCCTCCAGCCGGGTCAGGACGGGTTGAAGCTGGTCGTGGTAGTCGGGGGTCCAGGCATAGCGGGCCACCTGCCCCACCCGCACGCCGCCGGGGGGAGGGCCAGGGTCCGCGAAGGCGTGCGACACGCCCAGGACCAGCACGCTCCCCGCCCCCTCCAGCCGCGAGGCCGGGTTCGAGCGGGCCGGAAGCTGCCGCTCCAGATAGCTCATCCCCGCGTGCCGCCCCGCCGAGAGCCAGCCCGCGTATTCGGCCACCGCCGGGGCCGGAACCTGCGCGGGTGCCCACCCCACCGCGTCGGCCCCGAGGGACACGGCGAGGTCGGAGAGGACTTCGGCAGCGTTCACGGAAGGCAGTGTGCCACGCGCCGCCCGCCGCGAAAGAGAGCTTCAGCCTCCCCGCTCGGCCTCCAACTGTGCCCGCGCCAGCGCCCAGGCCCGCTCGAAGACCTCGCGGCGTTCGGGGCGGGCCATCACGCGGGCGAGGCCCTCGGCCAGGGTCATGCGGGGGACGTTGAGTTCGGTCCGGCGGGTCATGCCCGGCCATTCGCACCCCGTCCGCACGAGGTCGCCCCCGGCCGCCGTAAGCGTGAAGCGCACCCCCTCACCCCGCAGGGTGACCCCGCACAGGTCGCCGTTCTCGCGTCCGCAGTCGCCGGGGCGGTAGGTCACGCCGCCGAGGTCCGGCCAGCCCAGCGTGCTCGCCACCCACCCGGCAAAGAGGCGGGCGGGGAGGTCGTTGTGCCCGGCGTAGGTCAGTTCCAGCCCGCGCACCCGGGCGAGCTGCCGCGCCGCGTCGGGGCTGTCGAACAGTTGCGCGAGGCCCTCGCGCCACCCCGCCGAGCGGCTCCAGCCCAGGTCGGCCAGGGCGTAGTGCCGCGCCGGGGGAATGTCGAGGGTGAGGCTGTCCGCGATGACCTGATCGGCGATCTCGGTGAGTTCGGAGAGCAGCACCCCCTCCGGGCGGGTGTCGGCTCCCCACCACACGTGGTTGACGGTGGCCGGGCGCAGCAGCGGGAGAATCGCCCCCTGAAGGCCCTCGGGGTCGGCCGAGAGCCGGAGGCGCTCGACATACAGCCCGCCCGGCTGCGGCACGAGGCTGACCTGCACCCGGACCTCGCCCCCGGGCGCGTCCATCACGCCGATAATCTGCCGCCCCGCGTAGCGTCCCTCCAGCCCGGCGAGCGCCTCCTCCACCCGCGCGAGGTGACCGCCCACCGTCAGCGCGATGATGTTGCCGGTGTAGGCCCGCGTCTCCACCTGCGTCTGCGCCCAGAGGTCGTCGAGCGCCCCCTGCGCCCCCCGCACCGAGGTCTCGACCGGGCCGAGGATGGGAAGGTCGGTGGGGGAGGTCATGGGGCGTCCCCTGGCACACCGCGAGTCCCGCTCACAGCCGCCTCCAGCGCCGGTCCGGGCCGATCAGCCGGTCGGCGGCCTCCGGTCCCCACGTTCCGGCGGGGTAGTTGGGGAAGTCCTGCGCGGGCGTGCCCTCGGCGGTCTCCAGCAGCCCGGAGACGAGTTGCCACGCGCAGTCCACCTCGTCCTCGCGCGGAAAGAGGGTGGCGTCGCCCAGCATCGCGTCGAGCAGCAACCGGGAGTAGGGGCTTTCCAGCGGTGCCCCAAAAGCGTCGTAGCGGAAATCCATGACCACCTCGCGCAGCACCATCTCCTGCCCCGGCGACTTGGAGGAGAACTTCAGGCTGACCCCCTCGTCGGGCTGGATACGGAAGGCCAGCACGTTGCGCTCCAGCCCGCCGGGAAACATGCCCAGCGGCGGGCGCTTGAAGACCACAGCGATCTCAGTGACCTTTTTGGGGAGCCGCTTGCCCGTCCGCAGGAAAAAGGGCACCCCCTGCCAGCGCCAGTTGTCGACCTCCAGCTTGACCGCCACGTAGGTCGGGGTAGGGCTGCCTTCCTTCACGCCGGGTTCCTCGCGGTAGCCGGGCACCGCCTCGCCGTAGAGGGTGCCGGGACCGTACTGGCCGCGCACGGCGACCTCCGGCACGCGCCCCGCCGGAATGGGCCGCACCGCCCGCAGCACCTTGACCTTCTCGTCGCGGATGGCGCCCGCGTCAAAGGCGACGGGCGGCTCCATCGCGGTGAGCGCGAACAGTTGCAGGAGGTGGTTTTGCAGCATGTCGCGGATGACTCCGGCTTCCTCGTAGTACCCGGCGCGGCCCTCCAGCCCCAGGTCCTCGGCGGCGGTGATCTGCACGTGGTCGATCATGGCGCGGTTCCACAGCGGCTCGAAAATCGCGTTGCCGAAGCGGATCGCCATCAGGTTCTGCACCGTCTCCTTGCCCAGGTAGTGGTCGATGCGGTAGACCTGCGACTCGTCCCAGACGCGGTGAATGGCCGCGTTCAGCTCGCGGGCCGAGGCGAGGTCGCGTCCGAAGGGCTTCTCGATCACCAGCCGCCGCCACCCCTCCGATTCGTCGGCGAGGCCCAGGCGCCCGAGGCCGTTCGAGATCGGCTCGAAGAGGCTGGGCGGCGTGGAGAGGTAAAAGAGGGCATTCTTGCGCCCGCCGTGCGCGTCCTGCGCCCGGTCAAGCTCCTTGCCCACGAGGTCGTACACCTCATCTGCACCGAAGTCGCCGTATTCGTAGTACAGCAGCTCGCGGAACTTCTCCAGACTGCCGGGCTGCGGGGCGTCCGTCTCCTTGCTGCTCTGGAGGGCCTCCAGTGCATAGTCCTTGAACTCCTCGTCGGTCATCTCCTGACGGCCCACCCCGACGATGTTGAAGGCACTCCCCAGCAGCCCGTCCTGCCACAGCCCGAACACGGCGGGCAGCAGCTTGCGCCGGGCGAGGTCCCCGGTGGCCCCGAAAATCACCAGCGTGGCGGGCTCGGGAGCGCGGCTGCGGCGCATGGCGGCCCGGAAGGGGTTGTGCCCATCCGCTCCGGGGCCGTCCTCGCCGGGAGCCTGGGGTTTCCGGCCTGCGGTCACGCTCCGTCTCCCGTCACGCGGGTCTGGCCCGTCTCGCCGAGCTGACGGTCCTCTTCACCGACCGAGACCGGCTGCGCGGCCTCCACCGGGATGTTCTGCGGGGCCGCCGCCGCCGGATGCTCGCCGGGCTGCACCTCGGGTACCACGGCTTCTTGCCGGGTGGACTCCAGAATCTTGACCGCGTGCCCACCAAAGGCCCGGCGCATCGCCGAGAGCATCTGCCCGGCGTAGCTGACCTCCTGCTGCGAGCGGAAGCGCATCTGGGTCGCCAACGTGATGACCGGGGTGGGAATCCCGAGTTCGATGGAGTCGATCACGGTCCAGCGCCCCTCGCCCGAGTCGGCCACGTAGTCGGAGAGCTGCGAGAAGTCGGCCTCGTTGGCAAGGGCCTCGGCGGTGAGGTCGAGCAGCCACGAGCGGATCACCGAGCCGTGCCGCCACAGTTCGGCGATCTGCGCCATGTCCAGCCCGTAGTCCTCGCGGGCGTGCAGCAGCTCGAAGCCCTCGGCGTAGGCCTGCATCATCCCGTATTCGATGCCGTTGTGGACCATCTTGACGTAGTGCCCGCTGCCCGACGGCCCCATCCGGCCCCAGCCCCTGTCGGGCGCGGGCGCGAGGGCTTCGAGGAACGGGCGCAGCCGCTCCACCGCCTCACTTGGGCCGCCCACCATCATCGCGTAGCCCTCCTTCAGGCCCCAGATGCCGCCCGAGGTGCCCACGTCCACCATGTGGATGCCCTTCTGGGCGAGGGCCTCGGCCCGGCGCATCGTGTCCTTGAAGTTGGAGTTGCCCCCGTCGATCACGATGTCACCGGGCGCGAGCCTCCCCGCGAGGTCGTCGATCACCGCCTGCGTGATCTCCCCGGCGGGCACCATCACCCACACCGCCCGCTGGCCGGGTTCACCCAGTGCGGCGATCAGCTCGTCCACCGAACGGGCGCCCTGCGCTCCACCCTGCTCGATCAGGGCCACGCTCTCCTCGCTGCGGTCGTAGCCCACGACGGGCTGCCCCCCCTGCACGAGGCGCAGCACCATGTTCCCGCCCATCTTGCCCAGCCCGATCATTCCGAGTTTCATAACAGCCTCCCGGCACGGGGGAGGGATGCGGAAGCGGCCTCCTGCCCCCCGGCTCATCTAGGGGGCATCATACGCGCGGGCCTGGCGGGGCGGCTCCGGCGGGGCGTTGTCTCAGGGCTGGCTCAAGGGCGGCGGGCAGATGCGGCCGGGCGGTCCTCGCCGGGGCACTACAGTCGGGGCATGACCGCCGCGCCCGAGCCCCCCCGTCCCACCCGGCTCCAGCGCGTGCTGACGGTGCTGATGGTTCCGCTGCTGGTCTTCAACCTCGTGGGCATCGCCCGCGCCGTGTGGGACTCGCGGCCGGTGCAGATGTGGCGGGCGCAGCAGAACGGCCTGCCCGTCTACCTGCGGGGCGGCGGCCTCTACGAGGGCCTCGACCACGCCGCGCAGTCGCCGGACGGCCGCTGGGTGGCGATTGGAGGGAGCCGCAAATACGGGGAGAGCTTCACCGCGCGGGTGGCGCTCTGGGAGGCGGCCACGATGGACCGGCGCTGGACCACTGACCGCCCCACGACCGACTTTCGCAGCGTGAACGGTCTGGTCTGGTCCCCCGACAGCCGCACCGTCTGGATTCACGACACCGAGGGCCGGGTCACCGCGCTGGACGCGGCCGGGGGAAAGGTGCGGGGCGAGTGGCGTTCCTTTGAATATCAGCCCTGCGTGTTCGCCGCGCTGCCCCAGGGCCTGCTGCTCACCGACGCGGCGGGACCGGGGCGCGACCGACCCGTGCGCCTCACCCTGCGGCGCTGGTCGGACGGGGCGGTGGTGTGGCGGGTGCCCTTCGCGTGCTGGTGGGAATCGGGGGGCAGCGTGGACGCGGCTGGAAGGACGCTGGCCTACAGCCCCCGGCGCGGCGAGGTGGCTCTCTACGACCTGAAGGCGCGCCAGCCCCGCCCTGGGCGCTTCCGCTCCGGAGGCGAGGGCGAGGAAGGCCCCTACAGCCTCGCCCTCACGCCGGACGGGACGCGGGTGGCCGCCGGGTGGCACGGGGGCACGCTGACCGTCTGGGACGGGGCGACCGGGCGGGAAGTGTGGCGAACCCGGCCCCACCGGGGGCTGGTGCGGGCGCTCGCCTGGAATCCGGCGGGAACGGCGCTGGCCTCGGCCGCGTTTGGCGGCTGCGGCGGCTGGCGCAGCGAGTGCGTGGTGGTGACCCGCGCCGCCCCGGACGGCCCGCGCAGTCAGGTGGTCTGGTCCCGGCGGTACAACGTGCCCGACACGGTGCAGTGGCTCGGCCCCGACCGGTTGCTGCTGGGTCAGGAGGAGGGATCGCGGGTGGTGGCCGTGCCGGGGGAGTGAGGGAACGCGGGCCGCTTCAGAAGGCGTCCAGCTCGACCCTCACCCGCGAGAAGTCCCGCCGCGCGAGGTCTTCTGCCCTGATGAAGAACCCGATCCACCCGCCCAGCCCGCCAAACTCGCCGTAAATCTGCCCGCCCACGTCGTCGCCGTCGAACTGGAAGAGCAGGCGCCAGTCCTCGGCAGGCGGGAAAGCCGCGTTGATGAGCATGGCGTGACCGCCCAGGCGGTGCCCGTTGACATGAAGCTCCGTCATCCCGCTCTCCGGAGTCGTCTCCTCCAGCCACTCCAGGCGCCGGTCTATCCCCGACGGGAACTCGCGGTCGTTCAAAAAGGCAAGGGTACGTTCGGGCGGATTGAACATCTCGGCCTGAAACTCGTCGGTGAAGGCGGGAACTTCGCGGGTCAGCGCCGCCTCGTCCTGCACGACTTCCGGCCAGTACAGGACGCGGGCGACCGGATTGCTCCTCTCCGGGTCCGCGACCGTCTCCTCGTAAGAGGCGTCCGAATTGGCCACGAACAATTGCAGCAGGCCCCGGCGCGGCAACTCCGGCAGGTGGCCCTGGGCGTTGGCTGCGGTCAGATCGATCTGCGCTACGAAGTAGAGCGGGCTGCCGGACGGCTGGGTGGGCCACGCCGCTCCCCTGGGGCGGTAGGGAACGCCTCCCAGCTTGCTGTCCCAGGGGGCAGGCGTGCCGGGCACCACCACCGGGCGCACGACGGGCCACGCCCACTGCTCCAGCCGCTCCCGCTCCTCCTCCGGCGCGGGCGGCAGCCACAGCGAGCCGTCAGGGCAGCGGGGGCTCATTCGCACAAAGCCCTCCCGCGCGAGTTCCCGCCCCTGCTCCTCGAAGGGCATCTCGGCGGGGGGTGGGGCGATCTGGACGTTTTCCGCCATCACCGCCATCAATTCCGCGAACCGCTCGCGCATCTCGGGCGTGGGGTTCCACAGCAGGGAATCGGCGGGGGTGTCCTCGGAGGGAAGGGTGCCCGCAAACGCCCCATCGTCGGTGTGAACGGTCGAAGTCGAACGGTACTCCGCCGGAACCGTCGGCGGGTCCTTCATCCCTGTCTCCCGCTCGAAGGCGTCCAGTTCCTCCCAGAGCCGGGCCGGGAAGCCGAGGTCTTCCATGCGCAGGGGTCGCCCATCGTCCAGCAAGGTTCCCGCCTGCGCCATGTCGCGCAGGATTCGCAACTCGAACGGGTTCCAGCCCCAGGTCTGAAACTGTGCCCGCGTCTCCTCCCGCATGGCGGCCTCGTCAAAGGGGGGCGGCGTGGTCTCGCGGACCTGCCCGCCGCGTTCCAGCCGGGTCACGCCCCCCCCGAAGGTCAGTGTGACCCGCTCGCCCGTCACGGGCTGCTGCCAGGCTTGCCGGAGGGTCATGCGGCTGCTCGGTTCGGTCATGTCCAGTCTCCTCTCCGCGACCTGCAGGTTACAGGCGACGTACAGCAGCCCTGCCCCCAGCAGCAGGGTCAATGCCAGGGCGGCCCGGCCCGGCGGCTTCAGCATTCCGCCCCCGCCGCCCGCACCTCCTCGCAGTCCAGCCCCTGATACGGGTCGGTGAGGGGCAGGGTCAGGAAGGGGTCGGCCAGAGACCGCCGGAAGTCCTCCTCGCTGATGGCGAGCCGCGCTGGGTACTCCATGAACCCGTTCTGCACCATGAACAGCAGATAGGGCTGGCCCGTTTCCGGATGACGCCCCAGCGTGAGGCGCAACTCCGGGTTCCGGAAGACGGCCCCGTCCCGCAGGTCCCAGAGGTCCACGTTCCCCGCCTCCTACCTGCGCCGCCGCGCCGCTTTGGCCGCTTCCTTGGCCGCCTTCTGCTCTTCTTTCTGCTTGCGCTGCATCTCGCGGCCCATGTCTTCCATGAGTTGGGCGCCGGGGGCGTCGACCTGCCGCTGGAGCGCCGTCAGGGTGCTGATGACGAGGTTGTGCATCAACCGCTCGACGGGTTTCTGGACCCAGCGGTAGCGAACCTTGCCGTTCATGCCCAGGGTGACCTCGGTGCCGCCGGGCATCGCCTTGAAGGTCCAGCTCTGGGTCAGCCGCTCGAAGGGGCCGACGTGCCGCACGCTCTCCCAGCCGCCGCGCAGCGGGGCCTGAAGCTGGCCGTACTTGGCGGTGAAGCTCAGGCCGAACAGCCGCCGCGAGAACTTGAAGCGCACCCGAACGTTGTTGCTCAGGCGGGTGCTTTCGCCGCCCTCGTACTCGGCCCGCGCGAGGTTGGGGTCCCACCGGACGCGGCGCCGGGGCTCCAGCGCGAGGCGGTACAGCACGTCCGGACGCGCCCTGACCACGATGCTCTGCCTGATGTGGATGTCCTCGGCCATATGTCGGGGTCACTGTAGCGCGGGCCGCCGCGCCGCACGTCCCGCGCCCTCAGTCCAGGTACTCCCGCGCCCGCAGATGGCTCGCCCGCAGAGTGAACCTCTCCGCGTACTTCACGCCCGCCAGCCGCCCGATCTGCGCCCGCGTCTCGCGGAACTGCTCGGCGGACCACGCCCACTTGTAAAAGTCGCGGTAGTAGCCCGCCACGTCCGCCGCGACCTCGAAGGTCTCGGAGGTGTCCACGAACACCTCGGGGTAGGGCGAGGCGGGCGCGTAGTACTGGTAGAAGCGCACGGGCTCGCGCCACGCTTCGAGCCGGGCCACGTCCTCGCCGCTCTCGACCGCCTCGTCGCCGCTGAGGTCGGGCGCCGGGGGCATCAGCGCCCCGCCGCCCGACTCGTTGACGATCTTGGGGATGCGGGCCAGCGTGACGGCATCAAAGGCGATCTTGGCGGTCATGCGGTGGTCCGGGTGGGGGTGGTCGTCGCTCCAGGTGATCACCGCGTTGGGCCGGAAGCGGGCATACAGGCGGGCGAGTTGCAGGGCCTCGGTGCGCCCGCCTGTCATGCGGCTGTCGCCCATGTCGAAGAAGTGGTGCCGCGCCCCGATCCTCTGCGCCACCCACGCCCCGTGCTCCTGGCGGACGCGGGTGACTTCCTCGTGTGGGGCGTCTCCGAACTGGGAGGCGAGTTCCCCCAGGGTGGTCCACACCAGCAGCACCTCGTCGCCCCGCGCCGCGTGCCTGGCGAGGGTGCCGATGCAGCCGATCTCGTCGTCGGGGTGGGCAAAGACGGCCATGAGTCGCATGGGGGAAAGGATAGGGCTTGAGGCGCGTCGCCTGTGGCCCGTGGGAAACCGAAGCGGAGGCTCTGGCCCGTCCACAAGTGGCACGCCACACGCCGCCTAGCGGATGAAGCGGATGCTCAGCGGATACCGGTACGTCCGCCCCTGGTTCACCCGGATGACCGCCAGCAGCATCACCACCAGCGGAAAGGCCCACAGCACCAGGCTGGCCGGAATGAAAAAAGCGAAGAAGGCCGCGAGGCTGCCGAACAGCGCGAAGGCCCCCAGGTCCGGGCTGCCCGCCGCCGCCCCCGCCGCGCCGCCGATCAGCCCCAGGCTGAACAGGCCGAAAAACAGCAGACCCGCGAGCAGCGAGTACAGCCACACACTGATCTGAAAATTGACGACCTCCTTGCCCTGCGCGTCCAGCACCGCGTGGCGGTCGCGGTACCCCAGCCACGCCGCGAGCGGCCCCAGCACGTTGCCCAGCCCCGGCAGCACCAGCCCCAGCAAAGGCGAGAGGTGAATCAGCAGCGCGGGCGTGCGCTCCGGCTCGGGAATCACGCCAGGATCACCGCGCAGGTTGGGCGCGGAAGTCGGGGAGCGGGGGTCGGGGAGGGTCATGTTGACAGTACGGCTGCGGGGTGCCTACAGTTCCGGGGTTATGACGCGCCCCGGCGGGAAGCCGCACTTCAAGAAGTCCGCCGCCCAGAAGGCGCAGGACGCCGCCCGCGACCTCCTCCCCATCAAGGCGGGCATCCAGCCTGCGGTCCCGGTGGCGGGCGAGGAGGTGGACCTCTACAGCGACGGGGCCTGCGACACCGGGGCCGGACACGGCGGGTGGGCGACCATCCTGCGCTACAAAGGGCAGGAACTCGTCCTGAGCGGCAACGAGCGCGACACCACCAACAACCGCATGGAGCTGCGCGGGCTGCTGGAGGGATTGAAAACCCTCAAACGGCCCTGTCAGGTGCGGGTGGTGACCGACAGCCAGTATCTGCGCAAGGCCTTTACCGACGGCTGGATTCTGAAGTGGCAGCGCAACGGCTGGAAGACGGCGGGCGGCGATCCGGTCAAGAACAGGGACCTCTGGGAAGAGCTGATCGCCCAGGCGCAGACGCACGCGCTGACCTTCGTGTGGGTGCGCGGCCACAACGGGCACGGCGAGAACGAGCGGGTGGACAGGCTCGCCGTGGAGGAACGCAAGAAGCTCCGGGCCGGGTGAGGGTGACCTGGGAGGACCTCTGGCCGGAGCCGCTGCGGGACGCCGCGCCGTACCGGGGGCGGGACTTGACCGACCTCGCCGCCGACGTGGACGCCCTGCTCGCGGCCTGTGGAAAGACCATCATCCGCGAACATGTGCCGCGCGTGGCCGGGGAGGCGGAGGCGCTGGCCGGGCGGTTCGGCGTTGATCCCGCCCTCGCCCAGGAGGCGGCCCTGCTGCACGACCTCGGCGGGAGTGTGCCCCGCGAGGCGATGCTGCCCCTGTCCGAGCGGCTGGGGCTGCCCGTGTGCCCCGAGGAGCGGCAGGTGCCCCTGCTGCTGCACGCGGGCCTGAGCGTGGTCATCGCCCGGCGGCGCTACGGGGTCCACGACCCGGCGGTGCTTCAGGCCATTCGCGTTCACACCACCCTGCACGCGCGGCCCACGCCGCTCGACCTCACGGTCTTTCTGGCCGATAAGCTGGAATGGGATCAGGGCGGGGTGCCGCCCTACGGCGCCGAGCTGCGGCGGGCGCTGGACGGCGGGCTGCTGGCGGGTGCGCGGTGGATGATCGCTTGGATGGCCTCGCCGGAGGCCCGGCTCCTGATTCCCCACCCCGACCTGCGGGCCGCGTGGGAGGCGTTCGGTATTCAGGCGCCGATCTCTACCCCCGGCGAAGCGTGACCCGGTACCGGGCGCGGCCTCCCCTGGGTGGAGCGGGCGTGACCTCGAACCCGGCCCGGCGGTAGAAGCCGACCGCCCCGTCGTCTGTCTCCGCGACGAGCCGCTCGGCGCCGAGATGCCCGGCCAGCGCGTGCAGCAGCGCCCGCGCGTATCCGCGTCCCTCCTCGCCGGGCCGGGTGGCGAGGTGAAGCACCTCGGCGGTCTCGCCCTGGGTCCGGAGGCCCGCCGCGCTCACCAGTCGGTCTCCCTCTGTCCAGACGAACACCCGGCGCTCCGGGTCTGTGCGGTAGACCTCCAACGTGCGGGCGATACGTTCCGGATCGGGGAACATGGCGCGGGCCAGCAGGGTCCCGGCCTCGGGGGTCGGGGTGGGGAGTTCAGTCAGCATGGGTGCAGGGTAGGGCGGCCTGGCCGTTGCCCCGCCATCCGGCAGAGTGCTCGCGGCTTGATTCAGCCCCGGCAGCCCGTGCTGGAGAGCCCCAGGGTCGCCTGACCAACCCCGTCTTAATCAGCCCCGCCCACCTCCCAGAATCTCCTCACGTCATCACAGGTCAGCCTCTAAACTGCCGGGCATCATGACATCTCCCTCCCAACACGCCCCGGCGGGCTGGCGGACGTTTCTGCTGCTGTGGGGATCGCAGTCGGTGAGCCTGATCGGGTCCTACGTGGCGTGGTTTGCCCTGAACGTGTATGTCGCGCAGGTGCTCTACCCCGGCGAGGACCAGAAAGCGCCGCTGGCCCTGGCGCTCGGCGCCCTCGCCATCGCGTCCACCCTCAGCGCGGTGCTGCTCGCGCCGGTTGCCGGGTCGGTGGCCGACCGCACCGACCGCAAGCGGGTGATGCTGCTCGCGGGCGTGGTGTCGGGCCTGCTCACGCTGGGCATGGCCGCGCTGATGTTCGGAATGACGGTGCCCTTCTGGTTGCTGCTGGCCTTTGTGATCGTCACCCAGTCGCTGAGCCACTTCCACGAGGCCGCGCTGGAAAGCAGCTACGTGATGATCGTGCCCGAGGGCCAGCTCACCCGCGCCAACGGCATGATGCAGACCACCCGGCAGTTTTCCAGCCTGCTCGCGCCCACGCTGGCGACCCTGCTGGTCGGCGTGCCCGCGCTGCTGGGCTGGACTGGGGGTCTCGCGCCGCTGGCGCAGGGGGTGCCCTTCGCGCTGCTGGTGGACGGGGTGAGCTTCCTGGTGGCGGCCCTGATTCTCGCGCGGCTGGCGATTCCCAGCCCGCCTCCGGCCGAGAACCACGGCAGCGCGGCCGCCAACCTCAAGGCCGACACCCGCCTGGGCTGGACCTACCTGCTGCGCCGCCCGCCGCTGCTGCAACTGCTGATCGTGGCGGCGGCCCTGAACTTCGCCACCGCCGCGATTCCGGTGTATCAGACCCTGCTGACCACCTTCACGCTGGAGGCCGACCGCACCGCGCGGGGCCTGAGCTTCCCGGCGACCCTGGCGATCATCCAGACCGTGACCAGCCTGGGGATGTTCCTGGGCGGGCTGGCGATCAGCACCTGGGGCGGGTTGAAGCAGCGGCGCATCCTGGGCATCCTGCTGCCCGCGCTGGTGTCGGGCGCCGGACTCGTGTTGATGGGGCTGTCGGGCAACCTGTACCTGACGGCGGCGGCCTTCGCCCTGACGGTGTTCGTCATGCCGATCACCAATGCCCACAGCGGCGGCATCTGGCAGTCGCAGGTGCCGCGCGAGATGCAGGGGCGGGTCTTTGCCGTGCGCCGGGTGGTGGGCCGCGTCACCGTGCCGCTGGGCATGGCCTTCGTGAGCGCCCTGTCCACCAGCCTGCCCCCTGGCCCGGTGATCGCGGGGATGGGCCTGCTGGTCGTGCTGATCTGCGCCGTGCAACTCCTCAACCCCACCGTGCAGCGGGTGGAAGACCGCGACTATGTGGAGGGGCTGGCAGCGGCGCGGGGGGGGTAAACGGAGCAGGAGAGAGGCCCGGACATTCGCCGCGTCCGGGCCTCTTTTGTTGCGGTACAGTGGCGCTGTCCCCCCGTGGGACGGGGTGCATGACAACCGGGAGGGGAGGGGCGCAACACGGGAATGCAAAGGCACCCGGAGTTGCAGTCCGGGTGCAGAAAGGAGGTGAATCCTTATGGCTAGACACCGTAAGGATACACCCAAGCGTTCGCGCAGGCAATGGAAGCCGGGTGAAGTCGCTGTTCTCGTGACAGCGTTCGGAACCCTGCTGACGGGCCTCGCGGCGCTCCTGAATGCCCTGAAATAAGCCTCTTTCCCCCGGTCGCACCCTTGACGTAGAGACATGGCCTCGCCCAGCCTGGGCGGTTTTTATTTGCCGGTAAAGGAGCGCGGGACTCTGGGGGAGGCTTCCAGTGTCCCGCGCTTCTCGTCTTCCCGCTTTCTAGCCCTGCCGCTCCAGCCACCCGGCCAGCCACGGCAGCTTCTGCCCGACCTTCTCGCGCATCCCGCCCCAGTAGCGGCGACTCCAGCCTTCCACGTTGCGCTGCTTGCCCCGTGCAACGGCCATCGCGCCCTCGGGCACGTCCTCGTGGACGGCGCTGCCCGCCGCGATAAAGGCCGCGTCGCCCACCACGCGCGGGGCGATCAGGGTGGAGTTGGAGCCGATAAACACGCCCGCACCAACGGTGGAGCGGTGCTTGTTCACCCCGTCGAAGTTGGCGACGATGGTCCCAGCGCCCACGTTCGTCTCCGCGCCGATCTCCACGTCGCCCAGGTAGGCGAGGTGCCCCGCCTTGACCCCCGGCCCCAGCCGCGCCGCCTTCGTCTCCACGAAGTTGCCGATGTGGACGTCCCCCTCCAGCACCGTGCCGGGGCGAAGGCGGGCGAACGGCCCCACGTCGCTGCCGGGGCCGACATGAGCACCCTCCAGCACGGAGTGGGCCTTGACGACCGCGCCTTCTTCCAGCACCGAGTCGGTCAGGACGCTGTAGGCACCGACCGTCACGCCGTCCGCGATGCGGGTGTCCCCGCGCAGGATCACGCCGGGTTCCAGGGTCACGTCACGGCCAATTCGCACGGTGTCCTCAATTCGGACCGAGTCGGGGTCGTGCATCGTGACTCCGGCCCGCATGTGCCCGGCGTTGATGCGGCGCCGGAGGATCGCCTCGGCCTCGGCCAGCCCCGCGCGGTCGTTGGCGCCCATGACCTCGTCGGGGTCGTCCAGCTTGAAGGCCCGCACCGCCGCGCCCTCGGCCCGGTACAGCGCCAGCAGGTCGGTGAGGTAGTACTCGCCCGCCGCGTTGTCATTCGTGATGCGCCGGGCGAGTGCGGGGGCGCGGCCGTCCATCACGTACACGCCGGAGTTGAACTCGCGCACGGCCTGTTCCTCGGGAGTCGCCCCCTTCTGCTCCACGATGCGCTCCACGTTCCCCGCCGCGTCGCGGATGATCCGTCCGTAGCCGGTCGCGTCGGGCAGTTCGCCCGTCAGGATCGTGAAGGCCGAGGCGTGGGCGCGGTGGTCGTCCAGCAGCGCCCGCAGCGTTTCCGGGCGCAGCAGCGGCGTGTCCCCGTACAGCACCAGGATGTCGGCGTCACCCTGGTCAGACAGCGCGTCGGCCCCCGCAAGAAACGCGTGCCCGGTGCCGAGTTGCCCATGCTGCCGCGCGAAGGCCACGCCGGGCTGTTGCAGGGCCGCCTCCACCTGCTCGGCCCCGTGCCCGGTCACCACGACGATGCGCCGCGCTCCCAGCGCCTGCGCCGCCCGCACCGCCCACGCGACCATCGGGCGCCCGGCGACGGGGTGCAACACCTTGGGCAGCGCCGATTTCATGCGGGTGCCCTGCCCCGCCGCGAGAATCACCACGTCCAGCGGACGTTCAATCTGTGTCATTCAAGTTCACCTGTCCGCTCAGAAGTGTACGGGAAAGCCACCAGCTTCCAGTCGCCAGCAAAAAGCCGCAGCGCGTCGGCTGCGGCTCCTGGGTCCCGGCAGGGTTCAGCGGCCCGGCTCCCCATCGCGCAGGTTGCTCTCCACGCGGTCCACCAGCTTCTCGCCGCCCCGGCGCAGTTCGCCCCCGGCGGTCTGGAAGGCGGCGGCGGGCGACTCGCCGCGCGTCATGTCCGACACGCCCGTCTTCACGGCGTCCCCGGCGCGGGTCACGTTGCCCTCGGGGCCGGGGTTCACGCGCTTCAGGAGGCCCTGCACCTGCTGCTGAAGGCTGGGGTTCTTCTGGTAGAGCATGTAGGCGCCGTAGCCCGCGCCCCCCAGCAGCACCAGCGTCCAGGGAAAGCCGCCCCCGCCCTTTTTCTGCATCCGCAGGGCCGTGACCTCGCCCTGAAGCTCGCGGATGTCGTGCTGCTGGCGGGCGATCAGGGCGGCGGTCTCGGCGTGCTGCTTCATCACGGCCTTGGTGATCTCGCGCTCGAGATCGTGCTGGCCCTTCTTGGCCGCCTTGCGAAGCTGGTCGACGTGGTCCAGATGGGTGTCCTTGTTTTTCATGGGAAAGCCTCCTTGCCCGCCGAGTGTCCCCCGCCCGGCCCCGGCCCTGGTTGCGAGGCGCATGAAGGGGCCTTGCCGGGTCGCTCAGCCGGGGGGATGGAAGACAGGAGGCGGGGCGGTGGCCTGTCCTGCACCACCGCCCCGCCCTTTTTGCTCTCGCTTCACTCAGCGCATGTCCGGCTGGGGGGCCGCCGCTGCCGGGGCAGAAGTGACCGTATCGGGCTGGCGCCGAATCTTGATCAGCATGTAAAGGCTCAGCAGGATCAGCGGCACGCTGATGATGTGTGTGTCGGTCCACAGGCCGATGCCGGGGGCGTCGAGGCCCTGGTTGAGATAGGTCTTGATCGCCAGCGGGTTGAGGCGGAACGTTTCCTCCAGCCCGGCCCGCAGGATGGAGTACCACAGCCAGAACTGCCAGAAGGCCCAGCCTGCCTTGCGCGAGCGCAGCCAGAAGTAGGCGGCGATACTCAGCACGATGCCGATGAACACGCCGTAAAGCTGGGTGAAGTGCACGGGCGCCGTCATCACGAGCTGCCCGCCGATCTCCTGGCAGTAGCGCGAGAGGTCCATGTCGGGGTTGGGGTTGGGAATGCACATGCCCTCGTGAAAGGCGCGGGCGGAATCGGGCCAGCGGTAGCCGACCGGCCACCCGGTCACCCGGCCCACCGTGTCGGTGCCGTTCATGATGTTGCCGATGCGCCCGCCGATGATGCCGAACGCCACGCCGGGCACGAACAGGTCGGCGTACCGGTAGAAGTTCAGCCGGTAGCGCCGGGCGTAATACACCAGCACCAGAATCCCGCCGATCAGCCCGCCGTGAATCGAGATGCCGCCCTGGCGCAGGTTGATGATGTCCAGCAGCAGCCGGGGCATGGGCGTGCCCGCGAACTGCTCCCAGGAGGTCGCCACGAACACGATGCGGGCGCCCACCAGCCCCCAGATGATCGCCCACAGCACCATGTCGTTGAAGAGGTCCACGTTCAGCCCGCGCTGACGGGCCAGCCGGGTGCCGACCAGCAGCCCCAGGACGATGCCCAGCGTGATCAGCACGCCGTACCAGGCAATCGTGAAATTGCCGATCTGAAGGAATACCGGGTCCATAAGTCAGGAGCAGTGTAGAGCGAATGGGACCGTGAAGGCGCGGCAAAGACAAAGCCCGGCCTGCGGGGACCGGGCTCCGGGAAGGGGGGAGGGCAGACTCAGGCGCCCAGCGCGGCCTCGTCCTCCTGCGGCACCACCCGGAAGAGGCGCGAGAGCAGGATGCCCAGTTCATATAGGGCGTACAGGGGCACGCCCACCAGCAGCATGTTGATGGGGTCCGGCGTCGGCGTGATGAAGGCCGCGAACAGCAGCACCACGACCAGGGCAATGCGCCAGGCCCGGCGCAACATCACGTGATTGACCAGCCCGATGCGCGTGAGGATCACCGCCAGAATGGGCATCTCAAAGGCCAGCCCGAAGGCCACCAGAAAGCTGGTGATCGTGCCGATGTAGTTCGCCAGGCTCTGCATCTGCTGGACCGTGCCGCCCAGAAAGTCCAGCAGGAAGCGCACCATCGCGGGCAGCACGAACGTGTATCCGAAAGCCGCCCCGGCCAGAAAGGACAGCCCCGCCCCCACGATGAAGGGCAGCGCCCAGCGCCGCTCGTGGGCATACAGCCCCGGCGCGATAAAGGCCCACACCTGCCAGAGAATGAACGGGAGCGCCAGCGCCAGCCCCGCCCAGAACGACAGTTGCAGGCTTAGCAGGAACTGGTCGGCCAGGTTCACGGTGACGAGCTGGACGTTGTTCGCCTGGTACTGCTCGGAGTAGCGCAGCGGCCCCTTGATCAGCTCGATGAGTTGCAGGCGGTACTGAAACGCGGCCACCATGCCCAGGGCCAGAAAGATCAGGCTGTAGATCAGCCGCTTACGCAGTTCCTCCAGATGGTCCAGCAGCGGGGCACTGTGGAGTTCACCCGGCGGGGGAGGAGACACGGGCCTCGTCATTGGGCAGGCCTCCTGGGATCAGGCGCGGTGGTCGCGCTCGGGGGCCGCCGCGACGGGGTCAGCGTCCAGCGGGCGGGCCTGCACGTCGGTGACCGTCACGTCGCTCAGGGGCGTGGTCGCCTGGGGGGGCGGAGCGGGGTCGCGCGTCTCGCTCTTGAACTCGCGGATGCCCTGGCCCAGCCCCTTGCCAAGTTCAGGCAGTTTCTTGGCCCCGAAAATCAGGGCGACGACCAGCAGAATCAGGATCAGTTCCATCGGACCGGGCATGGGAAAACCTCCGGAGGGGAAAGCAGGGTGGGGGCGGGAGACAGGGCTCCGCCGGGGACCTCTCAGGGTAACGCGGCGGGATGAGGGGGACGGTATGCGGCAAGGCGCTCCGGTCCTGCCTGGGCTTATGCACCCGCGCCGCCTTTGGATGCCCGCCGCACCCTCATCAAGTCTGAAGGTGCCCGGCCCAGGGTCATCCAGTCGGGGCTCTGGGTGCATACAGCCGGGTGACCCGCCCCACGGGCGGCGAGAGGAGAGACCCTGTATGCCCAATATCGGAGCCGCCGAACTGATGCTGATCGTGGTCGTCGCCCTGCTGGTGTTCGGCCCCCGCAAGCTCCCCGAACTCGGCAGGAGTGTCGGCCAGGCGCTGCGCGAATTTCGCCGTACCACCCGCAGCGTGACCGACGAACTGCGGGCCGGGCTGGAGGACGTGCGCGACCGTCCGTAACCCGGTCCGGCCCCAGGTGCTAGCCTGCCCGCACCCCATGTCCGCCGAGCCGCCCGCCGAACCCACCGACGAGACGCTGCTGCGGCAGATGGCCGGGGGCGACGAGGCCGCGCTGGTAGAGCTGCACGCCCGTTACGCGCGGCTGCTGACGGCTCTGGGCTACCGGATGCTGCGCCAGCGTGAGGACGTGGATGCCTGCGTGCAGGACGCCTTCATGAATGCGTGGCGGCACGCAGCCCGCTTCGACCCCTCGCGGGCACGGGCAAAAACGTGGCTGGTGAGCATCGCGCATCACCGCTTTCTCCAGCACCTGCGCGACCGCCCGGACCTGAGCTTGGAGCTCGGAGACTGGGACACGCCCACCCCCGCCCCCGACCACGAGGGCAAGCTGCTGGCGGGCCGCGCCCTGGGTGTGCTGGACCCCGCGCAGCGCGAGCTGATCGAACTGGCGTACTACCGGGGGCACTCGCACTCGGAACTCGCCGCGCTGACCGGGCTGCCGCTGGGCACGGTCAAGTCCCGCCTGCGTTCGGCCCTGGAGCGGATGCGCGGGGCGCTGCGCCCGGAGGAAGGAGAAGAGACCCCATGACGCCCGACCGCGACGACCTGCTGGCCTACGCCCTGGGGACCCTCTCCCCGGCGGAGGCGGCGCGGGTCGAGGCCGAACTGGACCGCGACCCGGCGCTGCGGGCCGAGTTGCGGGCGGACCTGGACGCGCTCGCGCTGCTGCTGGACGACCTCGACCCGGCGGCGGTGCCTGTACCCGCAGGCGCCGGGGAGGCGTTGCTGGCGCGGGTGCGGGCGGAGGGGTCACCTGTGCAGGGAGCGGTCCCGACCCCACTCCCGCCCGCCCGCCCGCCACGCCGCTGGCCCGTCGCCGTGGCCCTCGTCGCCGCGCTGGCCCTGATCTTCGTGTTGCTGCCGCGCCCGCAGCCCGACCCGCTGGAGGCGTACCTGGAGACGCCCGGCGCCGTCGAGCGGTCCCTGGAATCGGACGGCGAGCGCGTCGGAACACTGGTGCAGTTGCCGGAGGGCCGGGTCTACGTCCACCTGTCGCGCCCCCTGCCCCCCGAGCGGACCTACCAACTGTGGCGGATCGAGAACGGCACGCCCGTCTCGCTGGGCGTCTTCGAGCGCGGCTTGCTGGTGACCCTGGCCCCCGGCTCCACCCTGGCCGTCAGCGTGGAGCCGCCCGGAGGCAGTCCCCAGCCCACGACCACGCCGTTGTTCGTGCAACCGCTCTGACCGAACGGGGGCTTCATCTCCTCTTCACCGTCGCACGGGCTCTGATCCAATCCTCCCTGGCCGGGATACAGCGCTCCTGAAGACCCCCGACCTCCCTGAACACGGACAGGCCCCCCGCCTGCTCCGGCAGGTGGGTGCTGGTCTTCGGTGGCCGCTGAACCGTCCCTTTGCCCCTTTCCCTCCCGGAGGACCCTGACATGAGCAACGATACGCAAGGCACGAGCACCCGACGCAAGTTCCTGGGGATGGCTGGCCTGATGGGCGCGGGCGCCGTGCTGTCCGGCTGCACCAACGTGATCGCCACGACGCCGCGCAAGGCGAACCTCGACGCCGCGATCTTCAACTTCGCCCTCAACCTCGAGTACCTCGAAGCCGCCTTCTACCTCGCGGCGGTGGGGCGCCTGGACGAGCTGACGGCGGCGGGCGGCGACGCGAGCAAGGTCATCCTGCCTGCGGGCTTCAGCGGACGCGGCGGGGCCACCGTGCCCGGCCTGACCGGCGACATGCTGGCGATGGCCCACGAGATCGCCGACGACGAGCTGGCGCACGTGCGGTTTATCCGGCAGGTGCTGAAGACGGGCGCCGTCACGCAGCCCCGGCTGGACCTCGGCCCGGCCTTCGACGCGGCGGGCCGGGCGGCGTCGAACGGGGCAATCACGGGCTTCAACCCCTACGCCAACGAGCTGTTCTTCCTGCACGGGGCGTTCGTCTTCGAGGACGTGGGCGTGACCGCCTACAAGGGCGCGGCCCGGTTGATCTTCGACGACAGCGCGAACGGCAACCTTGAACAGGCCGCCGGAATTCTGGCGGTCGAGGCCTACCACGCCGGGTCCATCCGCACCCAGCTCTACCGCCGCCGGGGCGAGGCCGCCGCCGCAGGGCTGAACGTGGAAGCGGTCGTGCAGGCGATCAGCAACCTGCGGGACTCGGTGGACGGTGCGGATGACCGCGACCAGGGCGTCACGGCGACCGGCAACGCGGGGGTTCCCGCCCGCAGCGCGAACATCGTCCCCACCGACGCGAACGGGGTGGCCTTCAGCCGCACGCCGCGTCAGGTGGCGAACATCGTCTTCCTGAGCCAGGGACAGACCAGGGGCGGCTTCTTCCCGGACGGCCTGAGCGCCAGCACGGCGGGCGGCACGACCGTGGATTACGGCCCCCTGCTGCGCCTCTGAGTCTCCAGACCCGCGAGTAGGCCCCGCCGTGCGAGGAGTGCGGCGGGGCCTCTGCCTTGTCCTCCCTCATACGGATTCCGGATGAACAGTTCTGGAGTCATTGTGAATCCCGACCGGACCCGCAGAGCTGCGCCAGCAGAGGGAGAAGGAAAAAGGGTAACGGATTATCAGGAATCCCCATCAGATGCTCCAGCCGCCGTCCACCAGAATCTCCTGCCCGGTGATGTATCCGGCTTCCGCCGTGGCGAGAAAGGCGACCGCCGCACCCACCTCCAGCGGCTGACCGAAGCGGCGGGCGGGGATGCGCCCCGCGAGCGCCTCGGCCGCCGCCGGGTCGGCGTGCAGGGCCCCCAGGCGCTCGGTGGCGGTGTAGCCGGGAGCGACGGTGTTGCAGGTCACCCCGTCGCGGCTGACCTCCAGCGCGAGCGTCCGCAGGTGGTTGGTGACGGCGGCCCGCATCGCGTTGCTCACCGGGAGGGTCAGCGAGGGGCGCCCCACCGTCAGGCTGGTCACCGCGATGATGCGGCCCCAGCCCCGCTCGCGCATGCCGGGCAACGCGGCCTCCGCGAGGCGCACGGTGGAGAGGAAGGTGGTCTCGAAGCCGCGCCGCCAGCCCTCCTCGGTCACCTCGCTGGGCAGGCTGGGGGGCGGTCCGCCCGCGTTGCTCACGAGGATATCCACCTCGCCCGCTGCTTCCACCGCCGCCCGCACGCCTTCCGGGGTACCCACGTCGGCCACCACCCAGCGCGAGCCAGGAATCTCGGCGGCCGCCTCCCGCAGCGCGGCCTCGCCCCGCGCCGCGAGGGTCGCGGAAGCCCCCAGCTCCGCGAGGGCCTGCGCCGCCGCCCGCCCGATGCCCTTGCTGCCGCCCGTGACGAGGGCGCGTTTGCCATCCAGCCGAAAGAGAGCCATGCGGCAGGGTAGCGCGGGGCGGTGCCTGCCCCCCGTGCCCGACGGTGAGCCGGGCCGCCGCGCCGGGCGGGGGCAAGCGGCTAGCATGGGGCCATGAACGCGCCGCGCCTGCTCGTCACCATGCTCACCGGGGTCTCGGCGGCCCTGATCGCCTACAGCGCCTTTTACGTGCGCGGGGACACGGCGGGCGTGATGCGCTACCTGCGCGAGCGCGGCGACGTGCGCGACCTGGAGGCGGGCGGGGCGAGCGCGGCGGCGGTGCGGGCCGCCCAGGACAACCTCAGCGTCCTTGCCCTGAGCATCGCCGATCCCGAGTTCGCCGCCCGGATGATCCCGGTCGCGGTCCTCATCGGCCTGCTGGTGGGCTGGCTGGTGTGGCGCTCGTTCGGCTCGCGCGAGGGACAGGCGAAGCGCGGGGACGTGCAGGAGCGCATGGTGCTGAAGGTCGCCTACCGCCGGGGCGGGCAGTTCACCGCCGAGGAACTGCGCCGCCTCTCGCCCCTCTCCGAGGAGCAGGTGCAGGCCGTGACCCGGCGAATGCTGGAGGCCGGGCAGCTCGTGCGCGACGGCGACACCTTCCGGTTGGCGCGGTGAGCGGGGTGACCCTGCCGCCCAGCGACCTCGCCCGGCTGCTGCACGACGCGCAGGAGGGGCCGCATTACAGCGTGCGGGCGGCGCTGGCGCTGGCGGATGGGCAGCCGTCGCCGCGTATCGCTGCACTGGTGGCGGGGCTGACCGCACGCAAGCGGGTGCTGTGGGCGGACATCGCCGCCGCCACCCGCACGCCTGCCCCGCCCGATGACGCCGGGTTGACCCGGCTCGCGGCCTGGGAGGTGGAGGCGGCCGCCGCCCTGACCTCCGAGCATCTGCGGCAGCGGGTGAGGGGGCGCTCGGTGGCCGAGCTGCTGCTGGAGCACACGCGGGAGGCGCTGTGGACGGCGGGGCAGATGGCGGCGCACGCGAGCCGGGTGCGGATGGCTTGAGGGTTGTAAGGTTCGTGGGCTGGTCATCTTGATTGCGGTCTTGCCCCTCCCCCCAGCCCCCCTCCCCAGAGGGAAGGGGGGAGCAGCGCTGCGCTAGGCAAAGGTTGTTCCTCCACATTCCAGCGCCGCCTGTCTCGCCCCCGTGTCCCCCTTCACGCCATCCTGTCGCCCAAGTGAAAGGCCTCGGCGCGTCCGCGCCGGACGGCTCGTCTGCCTGGAAATCAGACTTGTCAGGTAGGGACGGTGAGATCGGCGGACACAGGGAAAAGAGGACTTTGGCAAGAGCAGCACTTGACCCCTCGGCCCTTATGGGACTCGTAGAGCCGCTTGCCGAGAGGGGTACCCGCGAAGCAACGGGGTGAGGGGGCGTGTGACCACCCCGCCCGCCCCTTTCCCGCTGACCCCTGGAAGCTGGCGGCTGGCCGCCCCTACCCTCACCCCTCCCGCAGCCAGGGCCACCGCGCCCGGTAGTCAGCCACCTTCGCCGCGTACAGGCCCGGTGTGTGGTTGTGGGGATTGGGCCGCAGCACCCCGGCGGCGAGGTCGGTCAGGCCGTAGGGGGCGTACAGCTCGCCCGAGGCGTCCACGCCCACGCAGGTGCATTCCACCAGAAACTGGGCGATGCCCTCGCGGGCGCTGCGGATGGGGGGGCGGGTCAGGCCGTGTTTTTCGGGGAACCACAGGTGGACGCGGGCCTGGTTGCGAACCTCCACCCGCGCGCCGAGGTCTCCGAAGAGGCCAGCGGCGCGGCGGATGACGGCGTCCTCGGCCTCGTAGCTGGCGTCGGCGTCCCAGTAGAAGAGGTCATAGTCGCGGATGCCTGCCGCCGGGGCCTGCCCGCCGCGCACGTTCCAGACAGTCTGAAAGAGCGCTCCTGCAACGAGGTGCGCCTGGGGTGCCCCCAGCTCGGGCAGGCGGTCCAGAATGGCCGCGTTTGCCGGGTTCAGGCGGATGGTCGCCAGGAACTCAGCGCTGTTCATGACCGGAGCTGGGCACGGGCGGCCTCCAGCAGCGCCGGGAAATGCTCTGCGCAACTCCAGCCCCGCTCCCAGCCCGGCCAGGA
Source organism: Deinococcus sp. NW-56 (assembly GCF_002953415.1). Taxonomy (NCBI): domain Bacteria; kingdom Thermotogati; phylum Deinococcota; class Deinococci; order Deinococcales; family Deinococcaceae; genus Deinococcus; species Deinococcus sp. NW-56. The sequence continues at coordinate 500,110 of NZ_CP026516.1, forward strand.
GTGGCCCAGGCGCAGCCTGGGCAGCAGGTGGGGCGGCACCTCCAGGCCCCGCGCCCCGGCGACCGCCCCCACCACGCAGGCCACCGTGTCGCTGTCGTCGCCGCGCAGGACGGCGGGTTCGACGCAGGCCAGCCACGAGTCGGCGCGGGCGTGCGCGACGGCGGCCTCCAGCGTGTCCAGCACGTACCCGCTCTGGGAGGTGACGTGCCCCGAGAGGCCCGAGCGCACGCGGGCGCGAACCTGCGAGCGGGCCGAGCGGTCGCCTGCCCGGAAGGCGTCGTGGGCGGGGCGGGTGTCCAAGCCGAGGAGCCCGGCGTCCAGCAGGGCGGCGCGGGCGTCGAGGCGGTCCATTCGCTCCAGCGCCGCCTCTGCCGCGTCCCGGTAGCCTCCTCCCGCGCTTAGCCCCTCCAGCCACGCCGTGAAGAAGACCGAGGCGTGGACACAGCGGGGGTCGGTGTGGGTCAGGGCCGTGACCGCCGCCGACTCGCGGTCGAGGGCCTCACCCCGGAAGCCCGCCAGCCATGCGGCGGCGATCCGCATCATGCCGCCGTTTCCGGCGCTCTGGTGCCCACTTTCGGTCCAGGCCCGCGCCCCGCCCTCCAGCCCCCCGGAGCCCACCCCACCCGAGCGCAGCGCCGCCCGCGTCAGCCCGCCCACGTCGGGGGGAGCGGCGCCCAGCCACTCGCGGAGGGCCGCGAGGACCCCGGCCAGCCCGCCGCCCCGCGCGTAGCCCAGTAGGGTGGCCGCCGTCATCTGGCTGTCGTCGGTGGCCTCGCCGGGTGCGAAGCCGAACACGCTGCCGGGCTGGTAGTCGGTAAAGGACTCGCCGTAGCGGGCCAGGATCGCCTCCGGGGTTTTGAACTCGGTGGCGGCCCCCAGCGCGTCGGCGGCGGTCAGGGAGAGGAGGGTGGGCAGCGCGGCGCCGGACATGCGGGCAGGGTAGCGGACGGGCAGGTCCGGCCCGGCCACAAGTCGGCCCCCGCCGGGCGGCGGGACACCGTACAGTGGCTCCATGCGGGCAAGGTACGGGTGGGTGCTGGCCGGAATCCTGGTCCTGACGGGCTGCGAGGAAGCGACGCGCAAGTACGACGAGGAGCGGGCGACCCGGCTGGCCCGCGACAACGCGCTGTACTACCGCGAGCGCTGCGTGGAGGCCATCGAGCGGTTCCGGGTTCAGCCCGGTCCGAACGAGGGCACGTTGCCCCGTGTGCTGGACGGGCAGAGCTGCGAAAGTCCCGTCCTGAACGAGTACGCCCTCTCCGCCGAGCAGGCCGCGACGGTCCAGCGCAGCGTGATCCGCCTCGACCCCACCCGTCTGAGCGCCTATACGATCGAGGTCGTGGGCAAGGACGGCGAGACCTACGACTACCGCGACCGGGGGACCGCCGAGGCTGCCGCCGAGCAGGCCGGAACCTTCGGCGACTCCTCGGCGGGCGGCACCCTTCCGGCCCCCGCCACCCCCGAGGACGGCGACGAGAACCGTCCCGAGGTCAGCGAGACCGATCAGGCGGAGTGATCGCCGCCCCTTCCTCCAGCCACGGAAAACCCCAGGGGTCGGCCGCGCACCGGGCGTCCACCCGCGCCGCGTCGTGCGTGCGGACCGGGAGCGGGAAGTCGTCTGGAGTCACGGTCACCTGGAAGAGGGGCCGCACGGGGACCGGGCTCACCCACTGCGGCTCGCGCACGGTCCCCAGCCCCGGCCACTCGTAGGGCGGCATGGGCTCGAAGCCCTGCGGGGGCAGCACGTACACGGCGCCGGGGGAGAGGAGCGAGCGTCCGTCTGTCACAGCCGGGCCATGTGGGGCAAGCGAGAGGAAGGAGCGCGTCGCGCTCCAGCCGTCTTCCTCCCGGACCTGCAACGCCATATTCACCATCCGCGCCACCCGCGAGCGGTCCCGCAGGGCGTACATCAGCGCCCACAGGCCGTCCGAGGTGGCGTACACGCCCGCCCGGTTGCTGAACCCGTCGGGGCTGAGGTCCACCGCCTGCCGCACCTCGAACTCGGGGATGCCCGGCTGGGGGGAGCCGTGCAGCAGAAAGCCCTGCGCGGCCAGCCAGTTCAGAAAGAGCCAACGGGGTGTGTCTGGCGGCAACAGGCCAGAGTCGCGGGCCTCCAGCGCCCGTCCAAAGGCCGCGAGGTCGGCGTCGGAAGGCTCTACAGGCGGAGCTTCGAGCATCCAGGGGCGCACGGGTCAGCCGCCTCCCGCCTGCTCCTCCAGCAGGTACGCGAGGCGGGTCTGTGCGTTCTCCTGGCTGCCGTACACGCTCCGCAGCAGCTCGCCGCCCGGCGCGAAGGCCAGCCAGTGCGGGGTGCCCTCCGTCTCCCACGCGCGGGCGAGGTCGCCGGACACGTCGAGCGCGACGGGGAATGGGAGACGGGCGAAGTCGCGGGCGAATTTCACCAGCGTGGGCACCACGTCCTCCCGGGGCAGGAGGCGGTGGCCCCGGCTGGTGTGCAGGGCCAGCAGGTGAACGCGGTCGCCGTGCTCCGCGTGCAGCCGCTTCAGAAAGGGAATCCCGCGTGACACGCACCCGGCGCACTCCAGGTTGAAGACCATCACCAGTCCGGGGCGCTCCCAGCGGGTCGGCGGCGGCAGCGGCTCGCCGTGCACGAAGTCTTCGGGCGCGGGCCAGGGCAGGGGGGAGGGAGACATGGGGGCAGCGTACCGCCGCCGCCGCGCCCCCGGCAGACAGGCCCCGCTCAGCGGAGTGCCCGGCCCGCTAGCCTCGGGGCCATGGTGACCGCCCCCACCCCGTCCGCCTTCTGGCCCCCCTTCTGGCGCGGGTTTCGTGCCCTGACGCCGCTGTGGCTGGGGCTGATTCCCTTCGCGGTCGCGTATGCGGTCACCGCGCGGGCGGCGGGGCTGAGCGTGCTCGACACCCAGCTCATGAGCCTGACCGTTTTCGCGGGGGCCTCGCAGTTCGCCGCAGCGGGGCTGTTCGCGGGCGGCGCCTCGGCGCTGGGGATCGTGGCGACGACCTTTCTGCTCAATGCCCGGCACGTCCTGTACGGCCTGAGCCTCGCCCGGCAGGTGCCCCTGAGCGGGGCGCAGCGCCTCGTGGCCGCGCAGTTCCTCACCGACGAGGCGTATGGGGTGGCGGTCGTGCATGGTCCGCGCGAGCCGGGTGGCCTGAGCTTCGCCTTCCTGCTGGGGGCCGAACTCAGCCTGTACCTGGTGTGGAACGCCGCAACGCTGGCGGGGGCGCTCGCGGGCGAGGTGCTGCCCGACCCGGAAGCGCTCGGCGTGGGCGTGATCTTCCCGCTCGCGTTCCTGGGGCTGCTGGTGCCGCTCCTCGTGGACCGGAGGGCCGTGCTCGTCGCCCTCGCCTCGGGGCTGGGGGCGTGGGGGCTGGCGCGGGTGTTGCCGGGTGGCCTCGTCGTGCTCGCCTCCGGGGTGGGCGGGGCGCTGCTGGGGGCGTGGCTGGTCACGCGCCGGGGGCAGGCGTGAGTCACCTCCTCGTGATCGCCCTGATGTGGCTGGTCACCTACCCGGCGCGGCTGCTGGGCCTCTCGCTGGGGGGGCTGCGGCTGCCGCCGTTCTGGCTGGCCTTCCTGCGCTTCGTGCCCGTCAGCGTGTTCGCCGCGCTGATCGTCCCCGACGTGCTGGGCAGCCCGGAGTGGCCCCGGCGCCTGCCCGCCGCGCTGGTGGGGGCGCTCCTGCTGTGGCGCACGCGTCACCTCGCGCTGGGCATTCTGGGGGGCTTCGCGGCGTACTGGCTGGTCCGGGTGGCGGGCCTGTAGAGGCGCCTCGACGCGCTATGCTGGCGGCGCATGACGGTCCAGGGCGGGGTCATCGACGGAAAGTACGAGGTCGTGCGGGAACTCTCGCGCGAGGGGCACGTCACCCTCAGCGAGGTTCGCGCGGGCGAGGGCGTCACCCGGCGCCTCGCGTGGTTCGACGTGACCTCGCCCGCCGCCCGGCAGGGCTTTCACGCCTACCGCGCCGCCCTGCGGGCCGTGAACCCGGCCGGCCTGACCGACGTGGTGGCCCGCCCCGGCGCCTATTACGCGGTGTGGCAACCTGTCCCCGGCACGCCCCTCTCGGAGGTCGCCGCGCAGCCCACCAAGCAGGAGGAGGTCGTGCAGGGGGTGCAGACCCTCGCGGCGGCGCTCGCCGCGCACGGCCACGCTCTGCCCGACGCCGACGTGGTCGTGGACGGCAAGGAGGTGCGGGTGGCCTACCTGCGCCCCGCCCCCGAAGGCCGCACCCCGGAAGAGGTGCAGCGCCTGAACGCGGCGGCGCTCGCGGCCCTGGGCGGCGGCCGGATCAAGCGCAAGCGGCAGCCGGGGGCGTGGCTCACCTTCGTGCCGGGCCTGCTGTTCCTGGGGGGAGCGGTCTATCTGGGCGCCCAGGCCGCGCAGGTCTACCTCAACCCCCCCGTGCGCGAGGTGGCCTCGGTGACCGGGCAGCCGGGGCAGCAGGCGGCCCGCACCCTGACCGACGCGGGCTTCCGGGTGGAGTACACCCTGGGGGACGCCTCGGGGGTGGACGTGGGCGCCGTGATCCGGCAGGACCCGGCGGCGGGGACCAACCTGCCGGTGGGCCGCCTCGTTACCCTGACCGTGAACAACCCGCCCTCGGTGCCGGTGCCCCGGCTGGAGGACCTCAGCCTCGCGCAGGCCCGCGCCGCCCTGCGCGACGGGGCGCTGGTGCCCGGCAAGATCATCCGCGCGGACGGCACCCTCACCAAGACCTCGGAAGGCCGCGTGATCGCGCAGGTCCCGGAGGCAGGCGCGACCATCGAGCGCGGCCAGCCCGTTTCGCTGATCGTCTCGACCGGGGTGCGCGGCAAGGAAACCTACCTGCCGAACCTGACCGGCCTGGAGTACGAGGACGCCCGCGAGACCATCCGGCTGGCCGGGCTGGTGGTCACGCGGGTGGTGCAACAGCCCAGCGACGCCGCCGAAAACACCATCCTCGACCAGACGCCCGCCCCCTACGTGCGGGTGGCGGTGGGCAGCCCAGTCACCCTGACGGTCGCCACCGCCCGCTACAGCCCCCCCGCCGAGCCTGCGGGCAGCCTGCCCTTGCCGCCGCCTCCGGTGGTCCCCGAGCCGGAGGAGGAGGAGCCGCAAGACCCGTCCGGCGAGGGCACAGCCCCTGCCGAGCCGCCGACCGAGACAGCCCCTACCCCGGAGGCCCCCGCCGAGACGCCCACCCCGGTCACGCCCCCCGAGAGCGTGCCCCAGGAGACGGCCCCCACCGAGCCCGAGGCCGCCGAGCCGGAAGCGGTGCCCGACGCCACCCGCACGGTCAACTTCCGTTACGAGTTCCCCGCCGACCTGCCCGCCGGGACCTACACCATCTCGGTGCGTGACGCCGACGGCGAGCGCCAGGTGGACGGCCCCTACAGCGGCGCCGATCTCGCGGGCGCGGTGGCCGAGAGCGACCCCTCGGACCCCCTCACCGTGCGCGGCGACGCGGTGATCGTGATTCGCCGCGACGGCGAGGAATACGCGAGCATCACCCCGTAAAGTCGGGCGCCCAACAGGCTCCATGATCTACCTCGATTACGCCGCCACCCATCCCATGACGCCGGAGGCGCTCGCCGCCTACACCGAGGCCGCCGCGCTGCCTGGCAATCCATCCTCCGTCCACGCGGCGGGGCAGGCTGCCCGCGAGCGGCTGGAGGAAGGCCGCGCCCGAGTCGCCGCCGCGCTGGGGGTGGACCCCCGCACCGTGATCGCCAACGGTGGCGGCACCGAGGGCGACAACCACGTGCTCCTGGGCGTGGCCCGCGCCTGGGAGGAACGGCACGGACGCCCCGGCCACCTCGTGACCACCCCCACCGAGCACTCGGCGGTGTTGGCCCCGGCCCGCGCCCTGGCCGCGCAGGGCTGGGCGGTCACCTTCCTGACGCCGGACGCGGGAGGGCACTACGCCCCAGGGGAACTGGCGGAAGTTCTGCGGGAGGACACCGCCCTAGTCTCCATCCACCACGCGAACAATGAGATTGGGACCGTGCAGGACACGGCGGCGCTCGCGGCGGTGGCGCAGGAACGGGGCGTCCCCTACCACACCGATGCGGTGCAGGCCCCCAGTGTGCTGCCGCTGGACCTGACGGGCTGGGGCGTTACTTTCGCCACCTTCAGCGCCCACAAGTGGGGCGGGCCGCGCGGGGTGGGCTTCCTGTACCTGCGGCGGGGGACCGAGCTGCCCCCCGTTACCCTGGGCGGCGGGCAGGAGGGCGGCCTCCGCCCCGGTACCGGGAATACGGCGGGGGTGTACGCATCGGGCGTGGCGCTGACCGCTGCGGAGGCTGCACGGGAGGAGACATTCGCTCACCTCGCCCAAATGCGCGACCGCTTCCTGGCAGGCGTCTCGGCCATCCCCGGCCTGCGCCTCAACCATCCGACCGACGCCAGTCCCAAGGTCGCCTCGCTGACGGTGCCCGGCGCGGACGGCGAGGCCCTGCTGATGAATCTGGACCTGATGGGCGTGTGCGCGAGCGCAGGAAGCGCGTGCAGTGCGGGAACGATGCAGCCCAGCCACGTCCTGACGGCCCTGGGCCTCAGTGAAGCCAATGCCCGCGCTTCCGTGCGCTTCAGCTTCGGCGCGGCGACGACCGAGGCCGAGGTGGACGCGGCCGCAGCGGCGCTCGTGCAGGCGGCGGAGTTCAGCCGGATGTGAGGCGAGGCCCAGAAGCGCCGTCCCTGACGGGCCTACACTGGGTCTATGCAGAAGAACATGGGCACCACGGACCGCACCCTCCGCACTGTGGCTGGCGTGGGCCTGATCGGGCTGGCGGCCACCACCCGTGGCCCGCTGGCCCTGGCGAGCGGCACCCTGGCCGCCGTGATGCTGGGCACCTCTGCCGTAGGTACCTGCCCCGCCTACCTGCCCTTCGGCATCGACACCCGCGAAGAGAAGCGCTGAGGCTCAGCCGCCATACACCCGCGTCTCCAGCCCTAGGAACGCCCCCTCCAGCTCCTGCGCCAGCCGTCGCAGCCCCCACAACTCCGTGCGGCGGTGCCCCAGCGCCACCACCCCCAATCCCTGCTCCCGCGCCGCCCCCACCGCCGAGGGCCGAAGCTGCCCGGTGAGGTAGACCCGGACCCCCAATCCCGTGACGTGCCCGATCAACGCCGGATTCATCGCGTTCATCAGCGCCAGCCGCAGTGAACCGGCGGGCGGTTGGGGCGGCCACGACGTGTCCTCACCGCCCAGCTCGCCGTGCAGTGCGGCCCGCAGGCTGCGCCAGTTCCGCTGGGGCGGCGTCGCCATGATCCCGACGACGCGGCCCTCCCACACGACCTCTTCTAGGTCCGTCCAGCCCAGCGCCCGTGCCAGCCGGTAATTCGGGCCAGTCGTCAGGTGGATGTCGAAGCCGTCGTGGGCGGCCAGCACGCCCAGCCCCAGCCAGCCGTCCCCCACCCGGCGCGAGCGGTGCAGAAAGAGGGCGTCGGCCTCCACGGTGGGCGGCAGGGCGGCAGGTTCCAGCGCGAGGGCCAGCCGCCGCACCTCGGCGGGACCGTCCCGGCGCAGCGGCTCCGGCTCGCCCAGCTCGGCCTGAAGCCAGCGGGCGAGGTCGGTGAGGGTGGGTGGGGTCATGGGGTTAGAAAGCGTGAGTTCGCTTGCTCAGGCACGTCTATCTCGCGGCAGGGTGAGGGCCTCGAATACACGTTTATGCCCCCTTTTCAAGATGGGGCAGGCCAGGGCACCCCGGCGAATAGCCTCAGCCGTTTCAGGTGTGATTCGGCCGCACCACCTCCCCGCATCTAGCTGTGCGTGTGTAAAAGTGTAGACGTCCCCACACGCCGCGAGGGAGTCGTAAGACAAGAACGGGTGGTCCACCACAGGCACGATCACGAAGCAAGGTTCGAGTTCAGGTTTTTGCTGAAACTCGTTCAGCTCGGAATTGATGAAGAGGCCCTGCACGTAAGAAGCATTCGGTGGGGTGCTAGTGACGATGATGAACTTGGGCTTGGGCGGATTGGTCTGCACCGCAAAGAGGTGATAGACGTCCCAGAGCTGTACGGAGCGCCCTGCACTCAAGGGTTCGGATTCCTCAGGTGCTCAAGAACGGCTTCCGGCTGGGCAAAGGTGGAGACGATGGCCTCTATGCGCATCAACTTGTTGCGCTCAGTGGCGTTCCAGGCGGCGTCGTGACTGAGATCGGACAGCTCCCGGAAGCTGTGGGCTGAGTAATTGGCGATGGACTCATCCAGACAGGCCAGGTCGCTGTCACTCAGGGCGTCCAGGTCGGGCTGTGTGAGGCCCCGCACGTAGTGCTTCCCCTCTCGCCGCTCCACCCTGAGCGTGTCGGCCAGGGGATGGGGAAAAAGGGCGCCTGGTGCGCCGTTCCCCAGTTCCTTGACCATGCTGTAGGTCATGCTGGGCACGGGGCCATTTTCCATGGCGACGTACTGGTCGCCCGTGATGAAGCGACCGTACCGCTCCAGATGAGCTTTGTCGGCGAAGTACAGAATCTTCGCCAGTTTGTGCATGGTCAGCCCATCGACTCGTCCCGCGACATAAAGCAGGGCGGCAAGAGTCGCCTCCTGATCGAATGTGAACGGGAACTCGGTCATGCTGGGTGCCTCCAGAAGCACAGCATAATGCCTCGTTCGGCAGCAATCGTGCGAGAGTCCCGCCACCCTCCCAGGCAGCGGGACTCCCCCAGAATCCGGCTTACGCGAACTGCGCCAGCACCGCCTCCAGCCGTTCCTTCTGCGCGGAAAAGTCCTGCACCCGGCGCCGCTCCTCCTCCACGACTTCCTGCGGGGCGCGGGCCACGAATCCGGCGTTGTTCAGCTTGCCCTGGGCCTGCTTGATCTGCTTGTCCAGCTCGGCCAGCCGCTTTTGCTGCTTGCCCAGCCAGTCGGCAATGTCCACGGTGCCTTCCAGCGGGGCGCGGACGGTCACGCCCTGCTCCACGGCGCTCAGCGTGCGGCCCTCCAGCTCCGGCACCAGCGTCACGCGGGCGATGCCCTCCACGATGCGGGCGTTCTCCAGCACGGTCGCGGCGAGGTCACCCTCCACCGCCACGCCCAGGCGGTCCTGCGGCGAGAGGCCCAGCTCGTTCTTGAGAGAACGGGCAGCGCTCACGGCGGCCCGCAGCGCGTCGAAGGCGCGGGTGGCCTCCGCGTCGTGCAGCGCGGCGTCGGGCTGTGGCCACGAGTGCAGCGCGATCTGGCGGCGGTGCCCCAGGTGCGCGTACAGCTCGGAGGTGATGAAGGGGATGAAGGGGTGCAGCAGCTTCAGGATGTGCTCCAGCACGGCCTTGAGGGTCGCCAGCGTGCCCAGCTGCCCCGCCGCCAGCGCGGGCTTTGCCGCCTCGATGTACCAGTCGCAGAACTCGTCCCAGGTGAAGGCGTACAGGGTCCGGATCGCTGCGCCGATGTCGTACCCGTCGAGCTGGGCGGTCGCTTCCGCCGTCACCGCGTTCAGGCGGCTGATGATCCAGCGGTCGGCCAGGGTGAGGTCGAGCCGGTGGCGGAGTGCGGCCAGCACGTCCCGGCTCCGCATCGGGTCGCTGCCGTGCGCGTCAGGCTGCTCCACCGCGCTCCGCACGTAACGGGTCAGCTCGTCGTCACCCGTGAGCGCCGGGGCCGCCTCCGAGAGCCGTAGCCGGGCAAAGCGGGCCGCGTTCCAGAGCTTGTTGGCGAAGTTGCGGCCCTGCTCGAACCGCCGGGGGTCGTGCCGGATGTCCTGCCCACCCGTGCTGAGGCTGGTAAAGGCGAAGCGGCAGGCATCCACCCCGTACTCGCCGAACAGCTCGAGGGGATCGATGCCGTTGCCTTTGCTCTTGGACATCTTCTGGCCCTTGGCGTCGAGGTAGAGGCCGTGCAGCATCACCGTCTCGAAGGGCGCCTGCCCGGTCATCGCGTACCCGGCCATCTGCATCCGCGCCACCCAGAAAAAGAGGATGTCGTAGCCGGTCACGAGCACCTGCGTCGGGTAGAACTTGCGGTAGTCCTCGCAGTCCGTGTCGGGCCAACCCATCGTGGAGAAGGGCCAGAGGTTGGAGGAAAACCACGTGTCGAACACGTCGGGGTCGCGGCGCAGGTTGAGGTGCGCGTAGCGCGGGTCCTGGTCGCAATCCAGCTCGGGGTTCTCCGGGTCGGGCACGTAGACATTGCCCTCCTCGTCGTACCACGCGGGAATCTGGTGGCCCCACCAGAGCTGACGAGAGATGTTCCAGTCGCGGATGTTTTCCAGCCAGTCGCGGTTGACCTTGCCGTACCGCTCGGGCGTGAGCCGGATCTCGCCCGCGTCCAGCCCCTCCAGCACGCGCTGCGCCATCGGCTTCATGTTCACGAACCACTGGGTGGACACGATGGGCTCCACGGGCACCTTCGTCCGCTCGGACAGGCCAATGGCGGTGTCATGGTCCTTTTCCTCGATCAGGTCGCCGGACTCGGTCAGCGCGGCCACCACCGCTTTGCGGGCGGCGAAGCGCTCCATGCCCCGGAAGGCTTCGGGCACGAGGTCCGAGGTCAGGTTGCCGTGCAGGTCGATCACGCTGGGCCGCGCCAGCCCATGCCGTTCCCCGATCTCGAAGTCGGTGGGGTCATGCGCGGGCGTGATCTTGAGCGCCCCCACTCCGAACTCACGCTCCACGGCCTCGTCCGCGATGATGGGGATGAAGCGGTCGGTCAGCGGAATCCGCGCCCGCAAGCCGATCAGGTGGGCAAAGCGCTCGTCTTCGGGATGCACGGCGATCGCCTGGTCCGCGAAGATCGTCTCCGGGCGCACGGTGGCGATGCGAATCTCGCCGGGGTCGCCGTTGCTGGCGGGGGTAGAGGGGTCCTCCAGCTTGTAGGAGAGGGTGGACATCTTGCCCTTCCTCACCTCGCGGTCGATTTCCAGCTCGGACAGCGTGGTTTGCGATGCCGGGTCCCAGTTCACGATGCGCTCGCCCCGGTAGGCGAGGCCCTGGTGGTACAGCCGCACGAACTGCGCCCGCACCGCCTTGGACAGCCCCTCGTCCATCGTGAAGCGCTCGCGGGTCCAGTCGGCGCTCACGCCCAGGCGGGTGAGCTGTTCCAGGATCATGCCGCCCGACTGCGCCTTCCAGTCCCAAACCCGTTCCAGAAAGGCCTCGCGCCCCAGGTCGAAGCGGGTCTGCCCCAGTTCCTTCAGTTGCCGCTCCACCACCACCTGCGTCGAGATGCCCGCGTGGTCGGTGCCGGGGAGGTACAGCGCCTCGAAGCCTGCCATGCGCTTGTAGCGGATCAGGGTGTCGATCAGCGTGTTGTCCAGCGCGTGCCCCAGGTGCAGGTTCCCAGTCACGTTGGGCGGCGGAATCACGATGGTGAAGGGCGGGCGGGCGCTGCTCGCGTCGGCGCGGAAGGGTTCGCTGCGCCACCTCTGCGCCCAGCCGGGTTCGATGGCGGCGGGGTCGAAGGCCTTGGCGAGGGCGGTGTCGTTCGTGTCGGGGAGGGTGGGGAGGTCGGTCATGCGGGGGTCTCCTCGGGGGTGAGGGCGGGGAGGAAGGCGTCCATCTCCCAGTCGATGCGGGCATTGGAGAGCGGCTCCCAGCGGAAGCGGAACAGGTGGCCGTCGGCGGCGTGGTCCCAGGTGTCGGGCAGGCCCGGCGGGGCGGTCAGGTGGTAGAAGTGGCGCAGCTCGCGCTTGACATGGGGGTCGTGGGTCCACTCGGCGCTGCCGAGGTACCCCTCCAGGCGAAAGCCTGTGCGCCCGGTCTCTTCTTGCGCCTCCCGCAGCGCGGCCTCGGCGGGCGTCTCGCCGGGGTCCACGCCGCCCGCCACGACCTGCACGCCGGACCCGTTGTCGGGGACGTGGTCAAAGACCAGCAACTCGGCGCCCCCACGGGTCTGCCGGGTGATCTGGCACCCTGCCTTCTCCCGCAGGTGGCGGGCTATGGCGTGAGCGCGAGCTTCTTCGAGGTTCTGAAAGGTGAGCATGCTGACTCCTGCAGAGAGGAAAAACGAAAAACGCCCCGTCCGACCGGCATGTGCCGGATGCGGACGAGACGTGCTGTCTCTGAAACAGTCAAGGTCCCGTGGTACCACCGCGTTTCCCCACCCGTGTGGGGCACTCGTGCTGCGCTATAGCGGGCGCGTCCCGGAGGGTTCTACTCGGTCTCCTGACCTTTCTTCCCCCACGCTCGCGGGCGACTTTCCCCGGTGCGCCTTCCCGCTGGGACTTTCAGCCACGGCCCCGGCTCTCTGTGGGTGCGCTCCTGCCGGGTACTCCTCCCGGTCACTGCATGGGGAGTCTAGGGCGCGGGCGGGCGGGTTGCAATCCGCCTCCTGGCGAATAGTAGGGGCAGGGCGGGGCCGTCACCCTGGGGCGATGCCAGCTTTGAGCGAGTTCACCCTCTACCACCGGGTGGTGCGGGACGTACGAGGCGAGGCGCTACTGCCGCTCAACGCCCTGCGCGACACCCATCCTGACGTGTATGCCCGCGAGGCCACCAAGTACGCGGGCCGCGAGGAACTGGCCGCCGAGCGGGCACTTCCCCTGGAGTGCGGTTGGGGCGACGTGCTGTTCTTTTCGCCCGTTCACCCCGGCCCGTTGCTGGACGCTGTGCGCGAGTCTGGACGCGAGGTGCCTCCGCTCCGCTTCTGGACCCTGCGGGCCGACGCGCTGAATCCAGCACGGGCGTGCGTGAAGCGCGTGCGCCCCTGGCCCGGTGGACGCTACACACCGCCCCTCCCGGACGACTACGCCCCCTACGACGCTCCCACGCTGGCGCAGGTCAGCGAGCCGCCCGTCACAACCTTGAAGCGGCTGCGGACCCTCCCCCCGCACGCCCCCTTGATCCTGTGGTCGGACGTGCCCCATGTGCTGTACCGGGGAACGATCCCGCTTTCCGCGCTGGGAGAGGTCCGGCTCTAGTTAGCTGACCTCCACCAGCCCCGCCGTGACAAAGGGGTGAATGGTTTCCAGGGCGTTCCGGGGGGGAAGGCCGCAGCGGTCAAGCATGGTTCGCAGGGGCAGTGCCTCGGGAATCAGGCCCAGAGCTACGTACTGCGAGCGGGTCACGGGCTGCGCCTCCGTCCAGCGGGCGGTGAAGCGCAGCGGGCGGCTCCAGTCGGGAAAGACGTGCAGCAGCGGTCCCCAGGCGTCCGACTCCTCGATCAAGCGGCGCAGGGCAGCCTCACGCCGCAGTGAGAGCGTGCGCTCGGCGGCGGGCACGTCGGGGGCGAAGGTGAACTGCCCGCCGTCGAGCGTGCTCAGGACCTGCAGGGCGCCCTCGCCCGTCAGCCCCCCAGACCGGGCGTGGACCAGTTCGCCCGGCTCGACCCACACTTCGCCGCCCCGTGCGTGCGCCACGCTCAGCCGCCCCCGGCGACCGCTCGACAGCAACATCTGCATCACGGGCAGGAACGGAAAGACCGCCAGATCACCGCGCACCATGGGGGGCAGTGTAGGGGGGGCACTCATGCAGAGGTCTGACAGAGGGGGAGCCCTCACCCCGCTGCTGCGCAGCGCCCCTCTCCCAGAGACGCTTGATGTGAAATGCAGGTTGGTTCAGGACAAGCGAAACTGTTTTCGCCGTCTAACACGAGGGCGAGCTTCGCCCGTCACCCCCCTCTGCTGCGCAGCTCTACGAGTCCCCGACCCTCTGCAAGCAGCTCTACGAGTCCCCCACAAGGAGGGAGGGAGAAAAGCCTCACCTACACAACGTTCTCGCTATTGTCATCAGGCGTCAGAGGTAGAGGGGTCGGGGAATCTTTCCCGCAAAGCGAAAGGGAGCCACCCGTAGGCAGCCCCCCCCGACTTCTCGACGCCTCGGCCTCTCGACCAGTCAGTCGATGCTGGCCCGCCAGCGCCACTCGCTGGCCTTTTTCATCACGTGGGCGATGCCGCCCGTGATGGCGAGCTTCTGGTTCCAGGGCAGCTTCATCCAGCCCACCGCCATCAGGCCGCCGAGGGAGACGAACTCGCCCAGGGTGGTGGGCTCGTAGGGCTCCAGCTCCTCGCCGCGCACCAGCCGCAGGAGGTTCTTGCCTGTCAGGCGGCCCTGCTGCCCGGCGTGCTGCGCAGTGGTGGGCACCGGCTTGCCTTCCTGGTTCAAAGCAAGGCCCATGTCGCCCACCACGAACACGTCGGGGTAGCCCTTGGCCCGCAGGAACTCGTCCACGGCGATACGCCCGCCGGGACCCTTTTCCAGCCGTTCGCCCTTGACGATGTCACGGGCCTGGATGCCGCCGGTCCAGATGATCTTGCCCGCCTCGATGACCTTCTGTTCGCCGCCTTGCGTCTGCACGGTGACGCTGCCCTCGGTCGCCTGGGTGATGCGGTGCCCCACCAGAATCTCGATGCCGTAGTCGCGCAGCACGCGCTCGGCCTTCTGGCGCAGGGCCTCGTCGAGGATGGGCAGGATCTTGGGACCGGCCTCCACGAGGTAGATGCGGAAGGGGGGCAGGCCCCGCGCCTTGGACAGCAGCTCGGCCCGCTGCGCCAGCTCGGTGACCAGCTCGACGCCGGTCAGGCCCGCGCCGCCCACCACGATGTCGCGGTTGCCCTGGTACTCGCCCGAGTACACCTGGTTGACGAAGCCGTAGATCTCGTCGGCGTCGCTGAGCTGCTTGAGCTCGGAGGCGTGCTCGGCCAGTCCCGGAATCCGGTAGAAGTTCGTGACCGACCCCAGCCCCACGACGAGCGTGTCGTAGGTCAGCACGCGGCCATCCTTGAGGGTGACCTCGCGGGCGTCAATGTCCACGCCCTCGACCGAGGCCTGCTCGAACTCCACGCCCGTGCCGCGCAGCAGGGGCTGGATGGGCAGGGTCACGCGGGTGTTGTGGGCGGCGGCTTCGTGCAGCCGGGTTTCAAAGGTATGAAAGGGGTTCTGTTCAACCAGCAGGGCTTCGAGGCCCGGCATGGGCTTGAGCTTGGTGGCCACCGCGAGGCCCGCGTAGCCAGCACCGAGGATCAGGGTCTTCATGCACACTCTCCAGTGAAGGAATTCACGAGTTGGCTCCGGGGCAGGTGTCGTCCCACAAAAAGCCGCCGGGGGGTCTGCCCCGGTCGTGACAACAGCGTACAGCGTACACCAACGGCGTCTGTCACCGGGCACACCAGGGCTAGACCGCAGCCTGTCCCGCGCATGGGCGGCGGCGTTCATGGTTCAATAGGCGGGTACACACAACCCGGTTCCTGCCTGCCCCGCCCGCTCACCCCCCACCCGGAGGTCGACCATGCTGGAGCGCTCCCCGTCTTCCCGTCTCCCCACCCGCCCTGGGAGGCGGCCATGAACGTCACCGTGACAGTCAACGGCAAGGCCCACACCCGCGACGTGGAACCCCGCACCCTGCTGGTGCATTTCCTGCGCGAGGACCTGGGCCTCACCGGCACCCACGTCGGCTGCGACACCAGCCAGTGCGGGGCCTGCACGGTCCACCTGAACGGCGACGCGGTCAAAAGCTGCACGGTGCTCGCGGTGCAGGCGGACGGGATGGAGGTCACCACCATCGAGGGTCTGGGCACCGCCGCCGACCTTCACCCCCTTCAGGCGGGCTTCTGGGAGAAACACGGCCTCCAGTGCGGCTTTTGCACCCCCGGCATGATCATGAGCGCCGCCGAACTCCTGCGCCACGACCCCGACCCCAGCGAGGCCACGATCCGCCACCACCTCGAGGGCAACTACTGCCGCTGCACCGGCTACCACAACATCGTCCTCGCCGTGCAGCACGCGGCGGCGGCGATGCGGGAGCGGGAGGCGGGGCAGGCGGCGGACGACTGAAGCAGGTCGAAGGGTCGAGAGTCGAAGGGTCTAAGGGCATGAAGTCCCCGATTCTCTGGACACTTGGACCCTTTGACCCTGAGACGCCGACCCAAGGGAGGCACAATGACCGACCGAACCGACAAGTACATGGGCCAGGCCCTCAAGCGCAAGGAGGACCCGCGCTTTATCACCGGGGCGGGGCAGTACACCGACGACTTCGTGCTGCCGGGGATGCTGCACGCGGCGATGGTCCGCAGTCCCTACGCGCACGCCCGGATCACTGGGATCGATAAGAGCAGCGTGGAGGGCATGCCCGGCGTGGTCGCCGTCCTGACCGGCGAGGACGTGGCGGCGGCGGGCGCGGGGCCTATCCCGGTGGGCTGGCTGCTCCCCGACCTCAAGGTGCCCCCGCACCACGCGGTCGCGCAGGGCGAGGTCAACCACGTGGGCGACATCGTGGCCGTCGTGGTGGCCGAGACGCGGGCGCAGGCCGAGGACGCGGCTGGCCTGCTCGCGGTGGACTACGAGGCGCTGCCCTCGGTGGCGCTGGGGAGCGCGGCGCTGGGGGAGGGGAGTCCGCAGGTTCACGACGATGTGCCCGGCAACGTGGCCTTCCGCTGGGAGATCGGGGACGAGACGGCGCTGAACGAGGCTTTCAACCGGGCGCACAAGACGGTGAAGGTGAAGTTGCGGAACCACCGCCTGGTGCCCAATGCCATCGAGCCGCGGGCGTCCCTGGCGCAGTTCTCGCCTGCCAGTGGGGAATACCTGCTGTACACCACCTCGCAGAATCCGCACATCCACCGCCTGATCCTGGCGGCCTTCGTGCTGAACATCCCCGAGCACAAGCTGCGGGTCATCAGCCCGGATGTGGGCGGGGGCTTCGGCTCCAAGATCTTCCAGTATCAGGAGGAAGTGGCCGTGCTGCTCGCCTCCCGGCTGCTGGGCAAGCCGGTGAAGTGGGCGGCCCGGCGCTCCGAGAGCTTCGTCTCCGACATGCAGGGCCGCGACCACGAATCGGAAGCCGAACTTGCCGTGGACGCGGAAGGCCGGATGCTGGGGCTGCGGGTCAACACGGTCGCCAACCTCGGCGCGTACCTCACCCTCTTCGCGCCCGCCGTGCCGACCTACCTGTACGGCACGCTGCTGAACGGCGTGTACAAGTTCCCCGCCGTCCACGCCAAGGTGACGGGCGTGGTCACCAACACCGTCCCGGTGGACGCCTACCGGGGCGCGGGCCGCCCGGAAGCCACCTACCTGATTGAGCGCACCGTGGACGTGATGGCGCACGAACTGGGCATGGACCCCGCCGAGTTCCGGCGGATCAACTTCATCCAGCCCGACGAGTTCCCGTACCAGACGCCCGTCGCGCTGGTCTACGATTCCGGGAACTACGAACCTGCGCTCGATATGGCGCTGGACATGATGAAGTATCCGGACCTCCGCGCCGAGCAGGAGCGGAGGAAGGGCACGAACAAGATTCTGGGCATTGGCGTGATCTCGTATCTGGAGGCGTGTGGATTGGCGCCGTCCGCGCTGGTGGGTCAACTCGGGGCGCAGGCGGGGCAGTGGGAAAGCTCGCTGGTGCGCGTGCATCCCACCGGCAAGGTCGAGCTGTACACCGGCTCGCACAGCCACGGCCAGGGCCACGAGACGGCCTTTCCCCAGATCGCCGCCGACGAACTCCAGATTCCCATCGAGGACATCGACCTCATCCACGGCGACACGGGCCGGATGCCCTACGGCTGGGGCACCTACGGCTCGCGCAGCGCGGCGGTGGGCGGCAGTGCGCTGAAGATGGCCCTCCAGAAGATCACCGCCAAGGCGAGGAAGATCGCCGCGCACCTCCTCGAAGCCTCGGAGGAGGACGTTGAGCACGCGGACGGTGTGTTCCGGGTCAAGGGCGCTCCGGGGCAGCAGAAGACCTTCTTCGACGTGGCGCTGATGGCCCACCTCGCCCACAGCCTGCCCGACGGCATGGAGCCGGGGCTGGAGGCGACCGCTTTCTACGATCCCAAGAACTTCGTGTACCCCTTTGGCACGCATGTGGCAGTCGTGGAGATCGACACGGATACGGGCGTGGTGAAGCTCCGCAATTACGGCTGCGTGGACGACTGCGGCCCCCTCATCAACCCGCTGATCGCGGAGGGGCAGGTCCACGGCGGCATCGCGCAGGGGGCGGGGCAGGCCCTCTGGGAAGACGCCGCCTACGACGAGGAAGGCAACTTCCTGGCCGGGACCTTCATGGAATACGCCGTGCCCCGCGCCGACGACCTGCCGAACTTCCAGACCGACCACACCGTTACCCCCAGCCCGCACAACCCCCTGGGGGTCAAGGGCATCGGGGAGGCGGGCACCATCGCCAGCACCGCCGCCGTCGCCAACGCCGTGATGGACGCCCTGTGGCACGAGTGCCGCATCGCGCATCTGGACATGCCCTACACCTCCGAGAAGGTCTGGCGGGCGATCCGCGAGGCCCGGCAGGGGGCGGGGATGGGGCAGGCGGCGGACGACTGAAGAAGGTCTAAGGGTCGAGAGTCAAAGGGTCTAAGGGCTTAGCGTTCCCGCCCTTCTTGGACGCTTAGACCCTTTGACCCTGAGACGCCGACCAAAGGGAGGCCTATGTACCCAGTCAACTTCGACTACCACCGCGCCAGCAGCGTGCAGGAAGCCCTGACGATGATGGCCGAGAATCCCGACCTCAAGGTGATCGCGGGGGGGCACTCGCTGTTGCCCGCCATGCGGCTGCGGCTGGCCCAACCGCCCGCGCTGCTCGACGTGTTCGGGCTGGAGGAACTGCGGGGCATTCGGCGCGAGGGCGACACCTTTGTGGTGGGCGCGATGACCACCCACGCGCAGGTCTTGCGCTCGGAGCTGCCCCTTTTCCCCGAGGTCGCCCACGAGGTCGGGGACCCGATGGTCCGCAACCGGGGCACCATCGGCGGCTCGCTCGCCCACGCCGACCCCAGCGCGGACTACCCGGCAGCGGCTCTGGCCCTCGGCACAGAGTTCGTGATTCGTGGCCTGGGCGGTGAGCGCGTGGTCCCCGCCGACGAGATGTTCGTGGGCATGTTCGAAAGTGCGGTGCAGCCCGGCGAGCTGCTCACCCACATCCGCATCCCGGCGACCGTGCGGGGGGGCGCCTACGAGAAGTTCAAGCACCCCGCCAGCCACTACGCGATTGCGGGCGTGGCCGTGGTGCGCCACGCGGACGGGCAGATTCGTGCCGCCTACACCGGGGCGGGGGAGAAGGCCGAGCGCCTGACCCTCCTCGAAGAGCGCCTGAACGCGGGCCAACGCGCCGGAGAGGGGTTGGTGGACGCGGCGAATCTCCTGGGGGACCGCTTCGCCAGCCCCGAGTACCGGGCGCATCTGGTGGACGTGCTGGCAGGGCGGGCGGCGGCGAGGGTGTAGGAGCCGTCAGCGGTCAGCTTTCCGCACAAAAAGGAACGCTCCGGCCCGAAGCTGGAGCGTTTCCTTTGCTAAAAGCTGACTGCTGAGAGCTTATTCCTCGTCGTGCATGCCCGGCGTGTGGGCGTGCCCGTGCTCCAGTTCCTCGGCAGTGGCGTCGCGCACGCCGCGCACAGTCACGTCAAAGTCGAGCACCTTGCCCGCGAGGGGAGCATTGAAGTCCACCTGCACGGTCTCGCCCTCGACGGCGAGCACGGTGAAGGGCAGCACCGAGCCGTCTTCGGCCTGCGCGTAGTAGGTCGCGCCGACCTCGATGTCGTCCTCGAAGTCCTCGCGGTCGAGGGTCTCGACATTGTCCTCGTCGCGGGCGCCGTAGCCGTCTTCGGGCTGCACGGTCACGTGGAGGCTGTCGCCCTGGCGCTTGCCTTCCAGCGCCCGCTCCAGGCCGGGGATGATGTTGTTGTGGCCGTGCAGGTAGGTCAGCGGCTCGCCGCCTTCGCTGGCGTCGACGACCTCGCCGTCCACCTTGAGCACGTAGTCGATCTCGACAACCTTGTCCTGGGTAATGTTCATGGGAGTCTCCATTCGGGGAAATAGGCGGGCCGGAAGCGCGGACTTGCCCCCGGAGTCTACCCCGTCGCTCTGGCCCCGCTCCTTCGCCGCCCTATGCTGCCCCCATGACCCGCCCGACCTTTCCCATGCACGTCGGTGTGGCCGAGGCCCGGCAGAGCCTCGCGGCCCTGCTCCCCGACCCCGGCACCGAGCTGGTCCCCCTGGCCGGAGCGCGGGGCCGCCTCCTCGCCGCCGACCTCGCCGCCCGCGTGAGTCACCCCAGCGCGACCGAGAGTGCGCTGGACGGCATCGCCGCGCGGGAGGCCGACACGTTGGGGGCCAGCCCGGACGCCCCCGCACGCCTGCGGGTCGTGGGAGAGAGCCGTGCGGGGCTGCCCTTCGCGGGGACCGCGGGGCCGGGTGAGTGTGTCCGCATCTACACCGGGGCGCCGTTGCCACCGGGCGCGGACGCGATCTGCCCGGTGGAGCAACTGGCGGAGGATGGCCCCGAGCACGTCCTCCTGCGCCGCCCTGCCAGCCCTGGCGACGTGCGGCCCGAGGGGGGGGACTTCCGGGCAGGTGAGGTGGTGCTGCGGGCCGGAGCCCTCCTCACGCCCGCCCGCGTCGCACTCGCGGCGGCGCTGGGGCACGCCGAGGTGCCGGTGCGCCGCCGCCTGCGCGTGGCCCTGCTCTCCACCGGGGACGAGGTGCGTGAACCGGGCGAGGCCCTGCTGCCCGGCCAGGTCTACGACAGCAACCGCTATGGCCTCGCGGCCCTGCTGGAAGAGTGCGGCTGCGACGTGCTCAACCTCGGCCACGCCCCCGACAGCCCCGACGCGCTGGCGGGGTCCCTGGCGGCAGCGGGGGGCGCCGACCTGCTGCTCACCAGCGGGGGCGTCAGCATGGGCCGGTACGACTTCATGCGCGACCTGCTGATCGAGCGCGGCGAGGTCGTCTTCTGGAAGGTACGGATGCGGCCCGGTGGTCCCGCCCTGCTGGGACGCTGGGGGGGCCTCCCGGTCTTCGGGCTGCCCGGCAACCCGGTGAGCAGCCTCGTCGTCTTCGGGGTCATCGTGCGGCCCGTGCTGACCGGCCAGCCCCTGCGGACGCTGCGGCTGCGGGCCGGGACGGCCTTCAAGGGCCTGCCCGACAAGACAGCCTTCTGGCGCGGCGTCGTGTCGGGCGGCGAGGTCCGCGATTACGGGCAGCAGGGCAGCGGCGTGCTGCGCTCGCTGGGCGAGGCGGACGTGCTGGTGGTCATTCCGGAGGGGCCGGGCGTGCAGGTAGGCGAGGAGGTGGAGGTGGTGTGGCTGTAGGGGTCGGCCCCCGCCCCGATCTGCCGGGAACCGACCCCTGACGGCTTCCTACAGCAGCGCCCGGTGGTCCGCCAGCATGCAGCGGTCCTGAATCACGTCGATGCCCTGTTCGGTCAGTGCCCGCGCCGTCGCGTCGTCGCGGATGCCGAGTTGCAGCCAGACCACGCGGGGGAGGGGCTGCATGGCGAGGATGTCGTCCAGATGCTGATGCACCTTGTCGCTGCGGCGAAAGACCTCCACCACATCCACCGGGGTCCCAATCTCCGCGAGGGTGGCGACCGCCTTGTGCCCGAAGTAGCTCTCGCCCCGTGCGGCCAGCGCCGGGTTCACCGGAATCACCGTGTAGCCCTGGCGGTACATGTATTCGGGCACGTAGTGGGCGGGCTTCATCGGGTCGGGGTGAAAGCCGACCACGGCGATCACCCGGTTCTCGGTCAGGACGCGAATCACGTCGGGGGTGCTTTCCAGCAGGGTCATGCAGTCCTCCCCAGCCCGGCGTAGGCGGCGCGGGCGGCGTTCAGCGTGGCGTTCAGGTCGTGGTCGGTGTGGGCGGCGCTCACGAAGATGCTCTCAAACTGCGAGGGCGCCCAGTAGATGCCCCGGCCCAGCAGGGCCTGGAACCAAGTGGCGAAGGCCGCCGTGTCGCTGCGGGCCGCGTCCGCATAGGTGCGGATGGACCCGTCGGGCGCGTCCTGATGGAAAGCTGTCAGCATCGAGCCGATGTGGTTCACGCTGAGGGGCACGCCCGCCTCGCGTGCGGCCGAACGCAGGCCGTCCGCGAGGGCAGTCGTGTACGCTTCCAGCCGCTCGTAGATGCTGGGGTCACCCTCCAACACCTCCAGGGTGGCGAGGCCCGCCGCCATCGCGAGGGGATTGCCGCTCAGCGTCCCGGCCTGGTACACCGGCCCCTGCGGGGACACGAAGTCCATCACGTCGGCCCGACCGCCATAGGCGCCCACCGGCAGCCCGCCACCGATGATCTTGCCCCAGCAGATCAGGTCGGGGGACAGGCCCAGCCGACCCGTCGCCCCCCGCAGCGAGAGGCGGAAGCCCGTCATCACCTCGTCCGCGATCAGGAGGACGCCGTGCTCCCGCACCCGGTGCAGCGCCGCCAGGAACTCCGGCGTGGGAATCAGCACCCCGGCATTGCCCACCACCGGCTCGAAGATGACCCCGGCGATCTCGTGCCCGCGCTCGGCCATCAGCGCTTCCAGCGCCGCCGGGTCGTTGTACTCGCTCACCAGCGTGAGGGCCGCGTACTCCTCCGGCACGCCCGCGCTGCTGGGCGCCGCCTGCCCCAGGGCGCCCGCCGCGTTCGTCATCAGCCCGCTTCCAGCTTCCACCAGCAGGCCGTCGGCGTGGCCGTGGTAATTGCCCCGGAACTTGAGGATGAACTTGCGCCGGGTAAAGCCCCGCGCCAGCCGCAGGGCGCTCATGGTGGCTTCCGTCCCGCTGTTCACGAAGCGCACGCGGTCCACCCCGGTGATGCGGGTGACGGTTTCCGCCAGTTGCACCTCGCGCTCGCCGGGAGCGCCGAAGGACGTGCCGCCCGCGAGCGCCGAGGCGATGGCCTCCCGCACGGCGGGATGGTCGTGCCCCAGGATCATCGGCCCCCACGAGCCGATGTAGTCGAGATAGCGGGTGCCGTCCGCGTCGGTGAGGTAGGCGCCGTGGGCTTCCCGGATAAAGCGGGGAGTGCCGCCCACGCTCTTAAAGGCCCGCACCGGGCTGTTCACGCCGCCGGGGGTCACGGCGCGGGCGCGGGCGAACAGCGCCTCCGACCGGGCGGTGGAAGGAAGGGAGTCGGTGGTCATGGGCCTACCTTACGGGGTGTGGGGAAGGCCCGTCAGTAATCCGTGCTGAGCCTGCCGAAAGGAGCTGAGCTTGCCAAAAGGAAAGTGCCCCGGCCGGGGCCAGGGCATCTCCACTTGCTGGAGCAAAGGTTTACAGCCCCAGCAGTCCCAGCGCCGCCGTCTGCGTCAGCTCCGCCCGGTAGGGGGCGACCAGGGCGCGTTCCTCGGGCGTCGCCGTCTGCACGGTCGTCCCCAGGTCGGGCAGGCGGCCCGAGCGTAGGGCTTCAGCCGCTTGGGCGAAGTCGATATCGGGCACGCCCAGCGCCCGGTTCACCGCGCCGCGAATCTGGGCGTAGCGCTCGGGGCTGAGGCCCTCACGGGTCAGCGCCTGCGTCTGGGCGGTGCGGGCCGCGCCCACGCTCCCGCTGACGCGCCCCAGCACCTGCGCCAGCGTCAGGATGTTGGGCGACTGCCCCTGCTGAATATCGGTCCAGACCTGCTGAAGCTGCGTGAAGCTGTCGCCCAGCGCGGCCTGCACGTCCTGCCTCACGGCCAGGAAGCGCTGCACATCCTGCGCGGTCAGCGGCGCTCCTGCCGGGGGCGCGGGCTGGGTCGCCGTGTCGGGCGTCTGGGTCGGCGGGGTGGTCGCCGTCCCGTTCGGCCCCGGCAGGGTGGGCACGTCGATGCCCGTCCCGCCCGAGGAGGGCGGCGGGGTCTGCGGCTGGGTGGTGGCTGTCCCCGCCCCCTGCCACGACGCCAGAAAGGTCCGGGCGGGTTGAATCACCAGGAACCACGCGAGGGCGCCCAACACCACCAGCACGAGCAAGCTGCCGCCGCCACAGCCCAGGCAGCCCAGTCCAGGTCCACGTCTCGTCATATGACCCCCATACGGGCGCGGCGGGCGAGCGGTTCCCGCCCACATTGACAGGCCCCGGCGCGTGCCCTTAACTGGAGGGGCTTCTCTTCACAATGCGCTTCGCCTCTCCCCGGTCCCCTGCGTGGTTGCCGGACGGCTCCCCCTTTTTCGGAGGTTCCATGACGCTCTTCCGTTCCCCTGTGCCCGTGTTTCTCGCCGCCAGCCTGCTGCTGGGCAGTTGCACCCAGGTCCGGCCCCCCGTGACGGAGGTGCCCACCCAGGCGGGCCGCACCTTCAAGGCCGTTACGCCGACGCTCGCCTCCGTACCCGGTGCGGCCCTCTACCAGGGCACCTACGCGGGCCTGCGGGGCGAGGCGGCCTACCAGATCGAGGTTCCGGCGAACTGGAACGGCACGCTGGTCATGTACGCGCACGGCTACCGGGGCGAGGGCGCCAACCTCACCGTGGACCCGCCGCCCCTGCGGTCCTACCTGCTCGCGCAGGGCTACGCCTGGGCCGCGAGCAGCTACTCGGGCAACTACTACGACGTGCAGGCGGGGGTGGAGGACACCAACGCGCTCGCGCTGGCCTTCGAGCGCCTGACCGGCAACAAGCATGCTAAGCCGAGCAAGTACCTGATCATGGGCGTCTCGATGGGCGGGCACATCACGGCCGCCGCCGTGGAAAAGGAGACGCTGGCGACGGCCAAGAGCCGAGTCAACTACGCCGCCGCCCTCCCCCTGTGCGGGGTGATGGACGAGGAATACGAGTTCCAGTGGCTGGGCGACTACACGCTCGCCGCCGCGCAGCTCGCCGGGCTGGGGCCGCGCACCTTCCCCCAGAGCAACTACCAGGAGCTGCTGCCCGCGATCAAGCAGGCCCTCTTCACCGAGACCGAGGGACCGACCTGGACCGAGAACGAGGGCCAGGGTGCCCGCCTGCGCGAGATCGCCCGCCGCCTGACCGGCGGGGACCGCCCGGTTTTCGAGCTGGGGTTCCGCCTCGCCGGAACGCAGAACGCGGTGTTCAGCACGGGCGGCTCGGACGGCACCGTGAATGGCATCCTGACCCGCAACCTCTACGGCAACGAGGGCCGGGTCTACCGCTGGACGAGCGACGCCGCTCCCACCGCCGCCGAGAAAACCTTCAACGACGTGATTCTGCGCGTGCGGGCCGACCCCGCCGCCAACGTCGCTCGGCCCGGCGGCCTGCGCTGGCTGCCCGCCGTGAACGGTGAATTCAGCGTGCCCGTGCTGACCCTGCACACGCTGGGCGACTTCTACGTGCCCTTCCGGCACCAGCAGCTCTACCGCCAGGCGGCGCAGGCGAACGGCAACGGCGACCGGCTCGTGCAGCGGGCCATCCGCGCGGCGGGCCACTGCGAGTTCGACGGGGCGGAACTCGTCGAGGCCTTTAACGACCTCGTGGCCTGGGAGCGCACGGGCGTGAAGCCCGCCGGGGACGACGTGCTGACGGCAGCGACTGTGGCGAGCCCCACCTACGGCTGCCGCTTCACCCGCAAGACCCGTGCAGGTGTGGAGGCGTGCCCAGCAACGCCCTGAGTCTCAGGCCCTGACCTGTAGCCTCTCGTACCAACTTAAGAAACCCTTCTCGGCAATCGGGGGGCAGACGGGGTAGCGTGGGTCCCGTTTGCCCTCTTTCATCACCCAGGGTCAGGAGAATACCATGTTGAAATCCCGTCTGCTGCTGCTGTCCACCCTCGCCCTCGCCGCCACTTCGGTGGCCCACGCCGAACTCGCCGATGTCCGCAAGCGCGGCGAACTGCGCGTCGTGATGAGCGGCGAGTACCCGCCCTTCTCGCAGCCCGCGCCCGACGGCTCGCTGACCGGCTTCGACGCCGACGTCGCGCGTGAAATTGCCAAGCGGCTCGGCGTCCGTGCCCGGCTGATCAAGGCCGAGTTCCCCTCCATCATCGCGGGGTTGCAGGCCGGGCAGTTCGACATCGCCGTCGCCTCCCAGAGCAAGACGCCCGAGCGCGAGCGGGCAGTGGACTTCCTGAGCCGCCCGTACTACTACGACGGTCTGCAACTGGTGGTGCCCGCCAACTCGTCGGCCCGCAGCCTCGCGGGGTTGGGCGGCAAGCCCGTCGCGGTGGCCCAGGGCACCGTCTTCGAGAAGTTCCTGCGCGACCGCAAGTACACCAACGTCGTGACCTACAGCGGCGAGCAGGAGATTTTCCTGGCGCTGAACGCGGGCCGCGCCGCCGGGATGATCACCACCCGCACGGTGGGCAGCGTCGCCATCAAGAACGGGCAGAAGCTCAAGCTGGCCGGGCCGGTGCTGTTGCAGGACAACCCCTACATCACGCTGGGCAAGAACCAGCCGCAGCTCAAGGCCGCTGTGGAAAAGGCGATGGCCTCCATGCGGGCCGACGGCACGATGAAGCGCCTGAGCCTCAAGTACCTCGGCTCCGACATCACGGTGCCCGCAAAGTAAGACGGATTCCGATGGACGGGTGTGGACGACACCCGGGAATCCGACCAAAGGGAGCAGGAACAACGACGGATTTCGGGAGATGGATGAACAGGCGGTGCCCTCCCGCCTGTTCAGGAATCGGAAGGAATCCGTACAAGACCAGGCAGCCGGAAGTGGGCCGTGCGGATCAGCCGTGCGGCCCCTTCTTCTGGCCCCACCGATAGAGGAGGTTCTGCCCATGCTGTCCACCCTCTCCACCGTGTTCACCCCCGACGCGCTCGCGGCCCTGTGGCGCGGCGCCCAGCTCACGCTGTCCCTCACGGTCCTGGCGAGCATCTTTGGCCTGATCCTGGGTCTGATCGCCGGGCTGGGGCGGATGTCGCGCCTCGCGCCCGTGCGGCTGCTGGCGGGGGCCTATATCGAGACCTTTCGCGGCACACCGCTGCTGGTGCAGCTTTTTTTCCTTTTCTTCGCGTTGCCGCAGATCACGGGTGTTTCCCTGCCCGCCTTTAACACGGCGGTGCTGGGCCTGAGCCTGTTCGCTGGGGCCTACGCCGCCGAGATCATCCGGGGCAGCCTGAACGCCGTGGACCGGGGCCAGACCGAAGCGGCACGGGCGCTGGGCCTCAAGCCCTGGGACATCCTGCGGCTGGTGCTGATTCCACAGGCGGCCCGCACCGCCGTGCCCGCGCTGGGGAACCAGTTCATCGGCCTCTTGAAGGATTCCAGTCTCGCCAGCGTGATCACGGTGTCCGAGCTGCTGCTGACCACCCGTGGGCTGGTGTCCATCACCTACCAGCCGGTGCCGCTGTACCTCGCCGTCGCGCTGATCTACTTTCTGCTGTCGAACGTGGCGGCGCGGCTGTTCGCCCTGTTGGAGCGCCGACTGAACCGGCCCTACCGGGCGAGCGCGGTCTGACCTTCTCCCGGATGCAGGACCGTGACCAGCCCCGTCCCGGCGGCGAGGCTGACCCGGACCTCGCCCCCCAGGGCCTCGTTGCTGACGGTCCACCCGCTGCCCAAGGGCACGTCGGCCCCGGAGAGCGGCCAGCGCACCCCGGTCAGGGTCAGGCCACGAAGGTCACTTAGGGCGAGCACGCTCAAGGTGGCACCGGGGGGAAGGTCGAGGCTCAGGACCTGACCCGGTAGCAGCGGATTCCCGCTCTCGTCGCCGCTGTGAAGGGTGACCTTCAGCCCCTCCCGCGCCAGCCGCACCGCGCCGAGCGCCAGCGCCGCCGCGTGGTCGAAGCGGCCTCCGAAGGCCCCCAGGAACACGAGCTGGGTGGCCCCCCGGTCCCGTGCCACCCGCACGGCGAGTTCGGCGTCCGTCTCGTCCTTGGCTGCGGGATGGACCTCGCGCGGGGCGTCCACCTCTAAGCCTTTCGACGAGTCGAAGTCGCCCACCCACACGTCGATAGGCACTCTCAGCACCGCCGCGTGCCGTGCTCCACCGTCGGCCGCCACCACGAGGTCGGGGCGGGGGAGGGCGGCCAGGGCAGGCGTTGAAACGAGTCGTCCGCCGACCAGAATCCAGGCGGTCACAGACCCCCCCGGTCATCTGGCAGGATCAAGACCCTCTGATCGTCCACACTCAGCCTGAGGCGACCTTCTTCGATGCCCGCTGCCTCCCGAGGACTGAGGTGCAGGGTGAGGGGGCCGAGGGGGTGCGCGACCGTGACCTCGGCCCCGGTGTCGGTGGGCTGGTGCGCGGTGACGGGGAGGGGGGCACCCTCGCCCAGTCGGACCGCGTCCTCCGGGACCAGCCGCGCCATGCCACCCGGAGCGGCCAGCACATTCGCGTGCCCCAGGAAGGCCGCCACCCACGCGGTCGCGGGCCGGGCGAAGACCTGCTGTGCCCCCCCCACCTGCACCAACCGTCCAGCCCGCATGACGGCCACCCGTGCCGCCAGCGCCAACGCTTCCCGCTGGTCGTGGGTGACGAGCAGCACGCCCGCGCCGACCTGGCCGAACAGGTCCTTCAGATCAGAGCGCAGCCGCGCCCGGAGTTGCTCGTCCAGATTGCTCAGCGGCTCGTCGAGCAGCAGCAGGGGAGAGCCGGTCGCCACCGCCCGTGCAAGGGCCACCCGCTGCGCCTGCCCGCCGGAGAGTTGCGCGGGCTTGCGGTCCGCCAAGCTCTCCAACCCCACGAGCGCCAGGGCTTCCCGCGCCCGCCCCTCGGCCTCTGCCCGCCGTGCCCCCCGTATCCGGGGACCGTAGGCGACGTTTCCGAGCACGCTCAGGTGCGGGAACAGGGCGTAGTCCTGAAAGACCAGCCCGACGTGCCGCGCCTCCGGCGGCAGGGGGGTCACGTCCCGCCCGCCGATCTCCACCCGGCCCGCATCTACGCGCTCCAGTCCCGCCACGCAGCGCAGCACCGTGCTCTTGCCACAGCCGCTCGGCCCCAGCAGCGCGACGGTTTCGCCCGCGCCGACGGTCAGGGAGACTTCCTCGGCGGCCAGGGTGGGGCCGTAGCGTTTGGAGAGGCTCTGGAGGGAGAGGGCGGAAAACACCCCGGCATTCTGGCTCACGTCACCTCCCCCTCCCCGCCGTCCAGCAATGTGAAGGCTCCCGCCGCGAGCAGCAGCAGCACCGTCGCCAGCGCACACGCTTCGCCCAGATTGCGTTCACCGGGGCGGCCCAGGCGGTCATAGAGGCCCACGCTGAGGGTCGCCCACTCCGGGCGGGTCAGCACCAGCGTCGCTCCGAACTCGCCCAGTACGGTTGCGAGTGCCAGCGCCGCACCGCCCCGCAATGCCGGAAGAGTGAGCGGAAGCGTGACCGTACGGTGCGCCCCGAGGGGCCGGGCGCCCAGGGTGCGGGCGGCCTCGGTCAGGCGAAGCGGCAGCGCCCGCAACGCCGGAAGCAGGCTGCGCGTCACCAGCGGAAAGCCCAGCAGCGTGTACGCCGCGATCAACAGCGGCAGGGTAGCCGACAGCGCCGGATACGCCAGCAGGTAGCCTACCGCCAGACTCACGGGGGACACCATTAGCGGCAGCAGGGACAGCAGGTCGAGGAAGCGCGACCGTGCCCGCCACGCCCCCAGCGCGTGCAGTCCACCCAGCAGCACGGCCCCTACCAGCCCGAACAGCCCGAAGCGCAGCGTGTTGCCCACCAGCAGCGGCGTCTCCGGGTCGGCCAGGATGCCCTGCCAGTACGCCAGCGTCGGCCCGGCCGACCCCAAGAGTCCCCGCGCCACGACGGCGAGCAGCGGCCCGAAGCAGAGCAGGACCACCAACGTCACGAGGCTCCACAGTCCTGCCGCCGCCGCGCCCCGCGCCGGGGGCAGGCCGCTCGCGGGCACGCCCGTCCCGCCGCGCAGCAGGGCCACATACGCCCACGTCGCCCCCAGCGTCAGCGCGAGTTGTCCGGCGATCAGCGCACTCGCCTCTGGGAGCCGGAACTGGTAGGCCGTCAGCGTGTAGATCTCCACCTCCAGTGTGGCGTACCGCTCGCCCCCCAGCGCCAGCGGCAACCCGAAGCTCAGCGCCGAGTACAGGAACACCAGAATGGCTCCAGCCAGCAGCCCCGGCAACGCCAGCGGCAGCGCCACCGTCCACGCTGCCCGCCCGCCCGATGCTCCCAGGGTCCGCGCCGCTCCGACCAGCCCCGGCGACACGCGCGAGAAGCCCGCGTAGGCCAGCCTGACCATCACGGGCAGGTTAAAAAAGAGGTTCCCCAGGATGAGCAGCGCGGGCGTCTCCTCCAGGTCCAGACCCAGCGGACGGCTCACCCACCCCTGCGGTCCCAGCAGCGCCGAGAGGCCGAGCACCGCTACCAGCGTTGGCGTCACGAAGGGCAGGAGCAGGAGACGCAGCAGCAGGGCCTTACCGGGAACCGTGTATCGCGAGAGGAGATAGGCAAGAGGAGCCCCGATCAGCAGGGCGATCAAAGCCGACGCGCTCGCCTGGGCCAGCGTCCATGACAGGCGGCCCAGGAAGTAGGGGTCCTGCCAGACGCTCAGGTTGACGCCCCCCTCGGCTAGGGTGCGGGTGAGGGGTAGAGCCAGCAGCAGAGTCAAGAAGAGGAGGGGGGGGAGGGCGAGGAGCCAGCCGGTTCGGGGGGCAGGGGTCATGGGATGGGGGGCTGGGCACCTTGATTCGGCTTGCCCCTCCCCCCAGCCCCCCTCCCCAGAGGGAAGGGGGGAGCGGCGCTGCGCTAGGCAGGGCCTTCGTCCGGTGCGCTGGTGGTCGACTCACTCGGCGTGGAATGTTTGATCTTGGTGCGTGCTGCTCGCGGCCACCGTCTCGCTGCGCGAGCCGACGTGGTGAAGGCGGTGCGAGAGTCGGTCGCTCGGGTTGATCGGCCGTCCACGGTGGGCGGTTTTGGGAGGCTGAAGCGTTGGCCGCCCGCCCTGCTGCACAGAAGCGGGAGGGGGCCAAGCCCACCCCGCCTGACGGCTGACCGCTCAAAGCTGACCGCTCCCCTCTCACCTCGCCCGCAGCACCTGCGTCACCCACGCGTCTACCAGCCGCTGCGGATTGGCCGTCACGCTGGACTTCACAGGCTTGACCTCGGGCTTCTCGGCAAAGCGGAAGACGGGGTCCAGTTTGGTGCCGCTCACGGCCGGGTATATCCACATCCGGGTGGGAATGTCGGCCTGCACGCCGCCTGACAGCATGAAGTCCACGAACTTGCGGGCCAGCGCGGGCTGCTTGCTCCCCTGTAGGACGCCCACGCCCTCCAGTTGCAGGAAGGTGCTGCCCGGCAGGAACAGGTTGGCGGTGGGGGCCTGGGCGGGCGGCTTTTTGGGGTCGTAGCCGTCGGCGTAATAGACCTCGGCGGCGGGGCTGCTCGCGTAGCTCAGAACGATGGGGTATTTACCGCCGTTCTTGCTGAAGTCCTTGTTGTAGGCGTCTGACCAGCCGCGCACGACCTTCATGCCGTTCGCGCGGGCTTCTCTCCACCATGCCCACGCGCCCGCCTCGCCGTAGTGGTTCACGGTGGCGAGCAGGAAGGCGAGGCCGGGGCTGCTCGTCGCGGGCGAGGGCACCACCGTCAGGCGGGCGTACTGGGGCTTCTTCAGATCGTCCAGGCTGCGGGGCAGGGGCAGGCCCGTCTTCGCCCACGCCGCCCGGTCGTAGTTCAGGGCCACCAGGCCGTAGTCCACCGTGTTCAGCAGCCCCGCCTCGTCCAGACGGTAGGCGGCGGGCACTTTCGCCAGCGCGGGTGAACGGTACGCCTCCAGAATCCCGGCCGCCTTCGCGCGGGGCAGCATGGAGTTGTCCAGGCCGTACACCACGTCGGCAATGGGGGCGCGGCGGGTCAGGATCAGGCGATTGAGGAGTTCTCCTGTGTCCCCACCCCGCACAAAGCGCACGCGGGCCTTGTTCGCCTGCTCGAACTGGGCCACCAGCTTCTTGTCCACGTCGAAAGAGTCGTGGGTGATCACCGTCAGGGTGGTCTGGGCGTGGGCGGTGCCCGCGAGCAGCAGGCCGAGCAGCAGTGTCTTACGCATAAAAAATCCCCCTCGCGTCACGAGGGGAAGCCGAGGAGCCGTGCCCCGTGTGGGGGCCAGCTCCGTCACGCTCCCTCCGCCGGAATGACCCGGTTCAGGTTCCTGGGGTGTGATCTCAGCCCGTGCCGATTGCAGCAGGGCACCCCCGGTGACGCGGAGGCAGCATAGCGCAGCGGCTAGAGTGGCGCGGTGTTAACTCTCGTGGTGTGGTTGATCGTGCGGGACGCCTCGGGCCGGGTGCTGCTGGGGCGGCGGTCGGGGACGACCTTCGCGGACGGCCTGTGGAACCTGCCCGGCGGCGCGGTGGAACCCGGCGAGGGCCTGCTGGACGCCGTGACCCGCGAGGCCCGTGAGGAGGTTGGTCTGCGGCTGGACCCGGCCGCGCTGCGTTCGTTGGGCGTGTCCCGCTACGACATCGTGGGGCTGGGCGGTCCAGTCGCGGGCGTGGATTTCCTCTTCCTGGCTGACACCTGGGAGGGCGAGCCGCTCCCCCTCGACAAGACTTCTGAGGTGGGCTGGTTCGCCCCTGACGCTCTGCCGCCGGATTGCCTCCCCTGGCTTCCTGACGTGCTGCGGGCGCATCTGCTGGACGGCGTGCGCCTCAGCGAGCAACTCACCGGGGTGGAGGGGGTGCGGGGGTGGGCGGGGTAGGCTCGGACGTGGCCTTTCACGAGCGTCAACCTGCCTGGCCCCGCTGGCTGCCCCTCGCGCTGGAGACCGAGGTGGACGGGGAATGCCTGCGCTTTCGCACGACTCGCAGGGGAAAGTGGCGGGAGGTCCCTCTCCATGAGATCGGGCGAACGGAGGGAGTGCGTGTGGGTTTTTTCGCGTGGCCCGTTGGCTACAAGATGGCTTTCAGTGGCGAGGAAACCTATTACGTGACCAGCGGCCGGGCTGTGCGCCTCCATCTCCGTTCCGGCCGCATCCTGACCCTGGGCACCCGTGACCCCGAGGGACTGCGGCGGGCGCTGGACGGCGCTTAGCTTCCGCCCCCTCTGGCGACTGGCGACTGGCGACTGGCGACTCTCTCCTCCAGCACCACCACCGCCGACGCATGTTCCTTCGTATGCGTCAGTGTCAGGTGCGCGACCCACCCCCGCGTCTCCAACTCCGCCGCGATCTCCGGCGCGAAGCCCAGCACCGGCCGCGCGAAGGGAAAGGGACCCTCCGGCGTGGGCTCGCGCTCGACCCACACGTCGCGCCAGCCGTGTGGGCGCGGCCAGACCTTCTGAAAGGCCTCCTTGGCCGCAAATCGGGCCGCTAGGCTGGGGGCGGGATCGGCGTGTCCGGCGCAATAGGCCAACTCGCACGGGGCGAACAGCTTCTCGGCCCGCCGCCCCTCCCGCGCGAGCAGGCCCCGGATGCGCTCGATCTCGATCAGGTCATGGCCGATAGCGACGATCATTCCGCAGGCATCCTGACACGGCCCCGCCCTATCCTGCCGGGCATGGCCGCGCCGCCCCCCAGCCTCTTTCCCGACCTGCGCCTCCCCACCATCGCAACTGTCTTGCGCGACGGCGAGACTGCGTGGCGGGCGGCGGGCGTCTCCCGCGTGCGCGTTTTCGGCTCGGTCGCGCGGGGTGAAGCGGATTCGTCGGCCGACATTGACCTGCTGCTGGACTTCGGGGAGGAGGTCGGCCTGCTGGGCCTGATGCGGGCAAAAGCCGTCTTCGAGGACCTGCTGGGCCGCCGGGTGGACGTGCTCACCGAAGGCGGCCTGCACCCCGCCCTGCGCAGCGAGATTCTGGCCGACGCGGTGGACGTGCTGGCCGTGCCGGACCCGCCGCCCCACTCGCACCGGGGCAAAGGCTGGCGCTGGCGGGTCCACGATCTGCTGCGGGCGGTGGACCGCGTGACCGCGTACACGGGCGGCCACAGCCTTACCACCTTTCTGGCCGACGAGCGCACCCAGGACGCCGTCCTCGCCAACCTGCTGCGGTTGGGCGAGGGCACCAAGTACATCCCCCAGAGCGTGCAGGACCGCACCCCCGAGGTGCCCTGGCCCCGACTGCGCGACATCCGCAATCTCCTCGCGCACGACTATTTCGGGGTGGACCCCCGGCTGGTCTGGCACACGGCGCGGGTGGAGTTGCCCGCCCTGCGCCCGGCCCTGCAAGCCCTCGCGGACGCGCCCGAGGGCGACCTCCAGCCCTGATTTCCCTCTTCACTTTGTGAGCCAGGGAAGGTGGCCGAGGCTGCTATCCTGTACTATCTAACAAACGCTCGTTAGGCAAGTTGTCCCGACCCAGGAGGAGCCCGCCATGACCCAGACCCTGACGCCCGCCGAGACCGCCGAACAGCACGCCGCCTTCAATGCCCGCATCGCCCGTGGTGAGAAGATTGAGCCTGGCGACTGGATGCCCGCCGAGTACCGCCGCCAACTGATTCGCATGATCTCGCAGCACGCGCACTCGGAAGTGGTCGGGATGCTGCCCGAGGGCGAGTGGATCACGCGGGCGCCGTCCCTCAAGCGCAAGACCATCCTGATCGCCAAGGTGCAGGACGAGGCGGGGCACGGGCAGTACCTCTACCACGCCGCCGAGACGCTGGGCATCAGCCGCGAGGAGATGCTGGACGCGCTGCTGTCGGGCCGGGCCAAGTACTCGTCCATCTTCAACTACCCGACGCACACCTGGGCCGACGTGGGCATGATCGGCTGGCTGGTGGACGGCGCGGCGATCAAGAACCAGACCATGCTGGCGGGCTGCTCCTACGGCCCCTACAGCCGGGCAATGGTGCGCATCTGCTCGGAAGAGACCTTTCACCACAAGCAGGGCAAGGAGATGATCGTCACCTACGCGGGGGGCACGCCCGAGCAGCGCCAGATGGCGCAGGACGCCCTGAACCGCTGGTGGTGGCCTGCCCTGATGATGTTGGGGCCGCACGACGCCGATAGCCCCAACACCGGGGCGCTGAGCAAGTGGGGCATCAAGCTCAAGACGAACGACGAGGTCCGCCAGGAGTTCATCAACGAGCACGCCCCCGAACTGCTGGAAGCCGGACTGACCATCCCCGACCCCGACCTGCATCAGGACGCCGACGGCAACTGGAAGCACGGCCCGATCAACTGGGACGAGTTCTGGGCGGTCGTGAAGGGGCAGCAGGGCCTGAACCGGGAGCGCCTTGGCGCCCGCCGCGAGGCGCACGAGGACGGCGCGTGGGTGCGCGAGGCGCTGGAGGTCTACGCCGCGCGGCAAGTGGCGCAGGCGGCGGACTGATGACCGCGCCTGCCGACACTCAGTGGCCCCGCTGGGAGGTCTTCAAGCAGGACGCCCCTAACCGCCCCCACCAGGCGGTGGGCAGTGTCCACGCAGGTGACCCGCAGCATGCGCTGGTGACCGCCCGCAACGTCTTCGTGCGCCGCCCCGCCGCCGTGAGCCTCTGGACCGTGCGCGAGGCCGACATCCTGACCGCCACCCCCGAGGAACTCGCCGCCCACCCTGAGGTGCTGGACACCCCCGGCGAGGCGGGCACCTACCACGTGGGCCTCAAGCGCACGCACAAGCGCTCCATGACCTTCGTGGACCTCGTGGGGACCCTGGAGGCGAGCGGCCCCGGCGACGCGCTGCGGCAGGCGCGGGAGGGGCATCCCGACGCGTTGACGTGGCTGGTCCTCCCTGAAAGCGCGGTCGTCCGCACCGATGAGGACCCCGGAACGGTGGAAAGCTGGTTCGCCCCCGCGAAGGAAAAGACCTACAAGCAGCAGCAGTTTTACGGCGTGATCGGCCGCCACATCGGGGAACTCAAGCGCGAGGGCCTGATTCCTGGCCGCGCGAAGGAAGGGGTGCAGGAATGACGGTGAGCAGCCAGCAGCCAGCAGCCAGCGGCCAGCAGGACCTTGCTCCGGAGCTTCGGGCCGCGCTGATCGAGAAGCTCACCGCTCTCGCGGACGACGAGATCGTTCTGGCGCACCGGGACGGCGAGTGGACCGGGCACGCGCCCATATTGGAAGAGGACATCGCGCTGGCGAACATCGCGCAGGACGAGCTGGGGCACGCCGGGCTGTATCTGGAGCTGCGGCGGGCGTTAGACGGCTCGGACGCCGACCAGCTCGCCTTCTTTCGGGATGCCGCCGAGTACCGCTCTGCCCGCTTTGTGGAGTTGCCGAAGGGCGATTGGGCCTTGACCATGCTGCGTCAGTTCCTCTTCGACACCTACGAGGCGCTGTGGCTGGAAGCGGCCCGCACGAGCAGTTACGCGCCGCTGGCCGAGGTCGCGGCCAAGGCGCTGCGCGAGGAGAAGTTCCACCTCCAGCACACGGCCCTGTGGGTGGAGCGACTGGCCCTGGGCACCGACGAAAGCCGCCGCCGCACCCAGGCCGCGCTGGACGAGCTGTGGCCCTACGCCGCGCAACTCTTCCAGCCCGTGCCCGGCGAGGCCGAGTTGGTGACGGCTCGCATCGTCCCCGATCTGGAGAAGCTGCGCGGCAGTTGGGAAAGCTTCGTGCTGCCCCACCTGACCGGAAAGTGCGGCCTGACGCTGCCCGATGCGCCCGCCGACGCGGGAGCCGGACGCGACACGCACACCGAGCACCTTGCCCCACTGCTCGCCGAGATGCAGAGCGTGGCCCGCGCGGTGCCGAACGCCGAGGTGTGGTGAAGCCATGACGACCTCCACCGTCACCCCCGAACAGGTCTGGACCGCGCTCGCCACCGTGCCCGACCCTGAGATTCCCGTCGTCTCCGTGACCGACATGGGCATGGTCCGGGACGTGACGGTGGACGGCGGGCGGGTCAGCGTGACCTTCACGCCCACCTTCTCCGGCTGCCCGGCCCTGCACGTCATCCGCGACTCCATTGGGGAGGCGGTGCGGGCGCTGGGCGTGCAGGACGTGGAGGTGAGGAGTACCCTCACGCCCCCCTGGACGACCGACTGGATTCAGCCCGACGCCCGCGAACGCCTGCGCCAGTACGGGATCGCGCCCCCGGCTCCAGCGGGCGACTCGCCCCTGATCACCCTCGACATTGAACCGACCCGTTGCCCCCGGTGCAGCAGCTTCAACGTGCGAATGACCGGCAGCTTCGGTCCGACGCTGTGCAAGCGGCTGTACGTGTGCGATAGCTGCAAGGAGCCGTTTGAGGGATTTAAGAGCGTTTGAGGCGCCAATTCCGATCCGTGCAGCAGAGTGTTCTGGAATAGACTGAAGCTGCTGTGTTGGCTCGCCTGTTCTGGACTCTATTTATTTCAATTTTTGGGATCTCGACCCTATTTACCTTTGTCAGCTACACGGTTCGGTTCTTCGCGGCGAACTCATATCAGAGTACTGAGGGCCGCGTCCTCCAGTTGGACTATGACCCCTTTCAGGGTGGCAAGCGACTTCGGGATTGTCGTCTTCGGTACGTCTACGAAGTGGGCGAACGGACATATGAAGGCACCAGGGACGGAGGTGCAGTCGGCATAGAGGGCTTGAGTGGTGCAAACTCCCTATGCCGCAGGCGCGAACTTCGTCAGGATTCCCCCGTAATAGACATTGGCTCGCCCGTAGAAGTTCTCTACGATCCCGACCAACCTCAGCTCTCAATGACCCGTGCGGAGTTTCCACGAGGCATCCTGTGGACGGTGGGGCTCGTCACCCTATTTTGGCTGGGAGGTTTGTACGCCCTTTGGGTTCCTTCCGCCCGGCCAGCCTCCCCATCCAAGGAGCATTCATGACCACCCTTCCCACCCCTGACCTCCTCCGCCCGGCCTCCTACGTGTACGGCACCTGGCACGCCAACCCCGACGGCGAAACACTGGTAGATGCCATCTACGGCCGCCCCGTCGCCATCATCTCCTCCGAGGGGGTGGATTTCGCGCAGGCGCTCGCTTACGGGCGCGACGTGGGTGGCCCGGCCATCCGCAAACTGACCTTCCACGCGCGGGCGCGGGCGCTGCGGGCGCTGGCGACGTATCTGATGGAGCGCAAGGAGGACTACTACACCCTCAACCTGCTGACCGGCGCGACCCGCCGCGACGGGTGGGTGGATATCGAGGGCGGCATCGGCACCCTGTTCTCCTACGCCAGCCTCGCCCGCCGCGAGCTGCCCGACGAGCGCTTCCTGCCCGACGGCAAGGTGGAGCAGCTCGGCAAGGGGGGCACCTTTGTGGGCCGCCACATCCTGGTGCCGCGCGACGGGGTGGCGGTGCAGATCAACGCCTACAACTTCCCGGTCTGGGGAATGCTGGAAAAACTCGCCCCTGCCTTCATCGCGGGGATGCCCAGCCTCGTCAAGCCCGCCCCGCAGACGGCCTACCTCACCGAACGGGTGGTGCGCGACATCGTGGCGTCGGGCCTGCTGCCCGAAGGGGCGCTGCAACTCGTGACGGGCGACCCCGGCGACCTGCTGGACCACCTGGAGGAACAGGACATGGTGGCCTTCACGGGCTCGGCGGCGACGGCGCAAAAGCTCAAGGTCCACCCGAACATCGTCGCCCGCAACGTGCCCTTCGTGACCGAGGCCGACAGCCTGAACGCCTCCGTGCTGGGCCTGACCGTGCGCCCGGAGGATCCCGAGTTCGCCCTCTACATCAAAGAAGTCGCCCGCGAGATCACTGGAAAGGCCGGGCAGAAGTGCACCGCCATCCGCCGCGCCCTGGTGCCCCGCGACCGGGTGGAGGCCGTCGTCGAGGCCCTCCGCAAGGAACTCGGCAAGGTTACCGTGGGCGACCCCGCCCGCGACGACGTGCGGATGGGCGCCCTCGTGAGCACCGCCCAGCGTGAGCGGGTGCAGGCCACCCTGGAGGCCCTGCGCGAGGAGGCCCGCGTGGTGATCGGCGGCGAGGAACGCGACCTGCTGGGCGGCGACCGCGAGAAGGGCGCTTTCCTCGACCCCACCGTGCTGCTGTGCAACTCGCCCCTGACCGCCCGTGGCCCGCACGAGCTCGAAGCCTTCGGCCCGGTGGCGACCCTGCTGCCCTACGACACGCTGGACGACGCGGTGCGGCTCGCCCGGATGGGCCGGGGCAGCCTCGCCGGGAGCATCATCACCCACGACCGCACCGAGGCGACCGAGCTGGTGATGGGCCTGGCGAGCACCCACGGCCGCCTGCTGGTCCTTAACCGCGACAACGCCAGGGAGAACACCGGGCACGGCAGCCCCCTGCCCCAGCTTAAGCACGGTGGCCCCGGTCGCGCGGGGGGCGGCGAGGAACTCGCGGGCGCAGCAGGCATCAAGCACCACATGAACAAGGTGGCGGTGCAGGCCGACCCCACCACGCTGGCCGCCGTGACCCGCGAGTACGTCCCCGGCGCCGAGGTGCGCGAGGACGTGGTGCATCCTTTCCGTAAGTCCTTCGACGAGATTCAGGTCGGCGACAGCCTGCTGACCCACCGCCGCACCGTCACCGAGGCGGACATCGTGAACTTCGCGGGCCTGACCGGGGACCACTTCTACGCCCATGTGGACGAGATCGGCGCGAAGGAGGGCATCTTCGGGAAGCGGGTGGCGCACGGTTACTTCTTGATCTCGGCCGCCGCCGGGCAGTTCGTCTCCGCCGCGCCGGGGCTGGTGCTGGCGAACTACGGGTTGGAGAACCTGCGCTTCATCACGCCGGTGGGCATCGGCGACACTATCCGCACCCGCTTGACCTGCAAGCGCAAGATTCGCAAGGACCTGCGCCCCGGCGAAACCCGGCCGACCGGCGTGGTCGAGTGGCGGGCCGAGATCACCAACCAGAACGAGGAACTCGTCGCCACCTACGACATCCTGACCCTGGTGGAGCGGGCGCGGGACGGGGTGGACCCGGCGCTGGACGCGTAAGGCCAGCGGGGAAGAGGGGGAGGGCCACCCGGCCTTCCCTCTTTGTCTTAGGAAAAGGTCATGGTGACGGTCAGGGCGCGGCTGCGGCGCTGGGGTACGT
Organism: Deinococcus sp. NW-56; assembly: GCF_002953415.1. Classification (NCBI taxonomy): domain Bacteria; kingdom Thermotogati; phylum Deinococcota; class Deinococci; order Deinococcales; family Deinococcaceae; genus Deinococcus; species Deinococcus sp. NW-56. The sequence goes on from NZ_CP026516.1 coordinate 539,410, forward strand.
TGAGCCGGGCCGCCCCAGTGGGCGGCAGTTTCCCACGCCCCTTCCCTGTCTGCCCAGGAGCCTGCATGACCGTGAATGATCCGCTCGTTTCCTTTTTCGGCCCCGCGACGCCCGCTCTGGGCGAGATCGCCGGGCTGTCCCCCGCCGACTCCGGCCGCGTGCTGGAAGGCGGCCTCCCCCTGCTCGTGCAGGCGCTGGCCGACACCGACCGCACACTGGAAGGCCGGGCTGCCATTGACCAAGCTTACGCAGCCATCCCCAACTTTCCCAGCGTGGACGCGGCCCTGTCGGCCCCCGGCGGCGCCTCCGAGCTGATGCAGGCGGGCGAGGTGCTTTCCGCGAACGTGCTGCGCGAGCCGCTGCCGTCCATCGCGGCTCGGCTCGGCTCGGCGGATTCGGCGGGCGCCACCCGCCTGCTCCAGCTTGCCCTGCCTCTCCTGCTGAGCCTGCTCGCGGGGCGGGGCCTGCGGCCCGGCGATCTGGTGGGAACGGCCACGGTGGGAAGCACGGGAACGGCCCCCATCGCCGCTGGGCTGACCGCTGCCGGGCTGCTCGAAACCCTGCGCGGTCACCTGGGCGGGTCGTCGGGCGAGGCGCTGGGCCGCGCCGCCGGATTCACCTCCAGCACGGCGGGTCGTGCGGCGGCCGCCTCCCTCCCCGTCCTCCTCGCCGCCATCGCCCGCAAGGGGCAGGACGAGGCCGGAGCCGCCGACCTCCTGAACCGCAGCCGCGATCTTGAGGGATTGGCCGCCGGGAGTCTCCCCAGCGATCCCGCCGAGGTCACCCGGCTGGAGGGGCAGGGCCGTCCGCTCGTCACGCACCTGTTCGGCTCCGCCGACGCCGTGACTGGGCGCCTTGGCTCGGCGGTGGGCGGCTCGGGGGCCAGTGCCGGAAAACTGCTGGCGCTCCTCGCCCCCGTGGTGTTGGGGCTGCTGGGCCGCGAGGCTCGGGTCAGTGGCACCAATGCGGCAGGCCTCAGCCGGGTGATGGGTGACCTGCCAGGCCTGCTGCCGGGGCTGATCCCACCGGGCATGTCGGGCCTCTCCGCTCTGCTGAATCCGCCCACCGTCGTGGCAGCGACTCCCCAGGTGCGGGCTGCTCCTGCGCCCCGGCCTGCCCCCGCTCCCGCCACCAGCACGACGACCAGCACGACCACCGTCACCCAGACCCGGCGGCGCGGTGGCTTTCCCTGGTGGCTGATTCCCCTGCTGCTGGTGCTGGGCCTGGGCGGCTGCTGGCTGACCCAGCAGAATGACCGCGAACCCACGACCGCCAGCGCCCCCGCCGCGACCCAGGGCGATGGCGAGAGCATCCTGGTCACCAACCCGACCTCGGACGCCGACCTGCCCGCCGAACCTTTCGTCATGAGCGGGACGGCGGCTCCCGGCGTGACCCTCACCATCTCCGACGAGGGGGATGAGGTCGCCACCTCCACCGTGGACGACGCGGGCAACTGGGAAGCCCAGATTCCGGCGCCCACGCCCGGCGAGCACACCTACACGGTGGAAGGCTCGGACGGCACCCAGAGCCAGTTCAAGGTCAACGTCGTGGACGGGGCGGCGGCCGCGCCCGGCGACGGCGAGAGCATCCTCGTGACCAACCCCACCGCCGGGGCCAATCTCCCCGCCGAACCCTTCGAGATGAGCGGCACCGCCGCGCCCGGCATCACCCTCACCGTCTCTGACCAGGGTCAGGAGGTCGCCACCGCGACGGTGGACGACGCGGGCAACTGGCAGGCTCAACTTCCTGCCCCCACCCTCGGGGAACACGTCTACACCGTGGAAGGCTCCGATGGCACCCAGAGCCAGTTCAGAGTGAATGTCGTGAAGGATGCTGCGGCCACGACGGGCGCGGGTACGGGCGCCGCCGACGGCGACAGCGCAGCGGCGGAGAGCCCAGCGCAGGATGAAGCCAGCGAGACCACCATCCCGGCCACTCAGCCGAGTGGCGGAACTGGTGCGTCGGGCGCGACGACTGCGCCCTCCCGCCCAGCCGCCGGAACTCCGGCGACGCAAACCCCAGCCACGCCTCCTGCTGCTGCGGCCACAGGTGATGCAACCGACACCACGGCGACGGAGCCGACCGAACCCGCAGCCGCCTTCGCCATTGCCGAGCCTGCGGCCGACGCCGAACTCCCGGCCGGGGGCTTCACGCTGAGCGGCACGGGTGAGCCCGGCCAGAGCGTGCAGATTCTGGAAGACGGCACCAGCCTCGGCACCGTCACGGTCGCGGACGACGGTACCTGGAGCCTTGACGTGCCCAGCCCCGCCGAGGGTGCCCACACCTACGCCGTGCAGGACGAGGCGGGCACCGAACTCTCCAGCGTGACGGTGACTGTAGCCGCCGCCGATCCCACCGCCAGCGCCGCCACCTGCGACGAGTCCTACAGCCTCAGCATCTCCGACGGCCAGACGGTGAGCGAGCCTTTCCGCTTCGGCGGGGTGGGTGCGGGCGAGGGCTACCTTGTGACCGTGCGCCGGGGCGAGCGGGTCGTGGGCACCAAGCGGGTTCCGCTCGACAGCACCTGCGGCTGGAGCTACCAGAGCCGCCCCGGTCCCGGTGAATTGACCTATGAGGTGCGTCCGCTGGAAAACCCCAATGCCGAGCCCCTCAGCACCGTCAACCTGACTGTCGCCAACTGACCTCTTGCACCTTCGTAGGCCGCCTCTTCGGGGGCGGTTTTTGCCTGCTTAGCGGCTAACGGTCCAGATTCCGGCGAACTCCGCAAACTGCGTATCGGTCTGCGGCGTCGCGTAGGCGCTGATGCTGCCGTCCAGATAGAGGGCGTCCGGACATCCCAGCGTGTCTCGGAAGAACACCGCGAAGCTGTAGAAGTTGACGGGCGCACCGCTCACCACGAAGCGCACCCTCCCGTCCGAGCACACGCCCACGCCACTGCGAACCTTGAAGCTGGTGCCGCTCTTGTTGAAGGCCGGATGCAGCCGCCCCTTTTCGACCAGCAGTGGCCCGGACTGGCTGGCAAAGGTGGGCCGCAGGTCCGCACGGCGATAGGCCTGGGTCTCCGTGACACCCGCCTGCTTGCCCCTGACCCAGAACACCCCGTTCGGCAGCAGGGCGAAGTTGCCGCCCG